>JAKITZ010000019.1 GCA_021647805.1 Robiginitomaculum sp. | reverse complement strand
TCATCTCGGCGGATTTAAACCTGGAAAGCACAAGGCGTAATGCTTTGGCTGGAACCGGATATAATTGCTCAACCCGCATCAGGTATACATCATCAAGCCCGCGTTCTTCACGATATTGGAACAGGTCATAATAAACCTTGCCGGAACACATAACCACTCGGCGAATGTCTTTATCGGCAACCAGTTTAACTTTACCCCGGCGTGATTTGATCTGCGCATCGTCCCATAACACCCGGTGAAAAGACGAGCGGGAGTTCATATCAGCCAAATCAGAGACACAGGATTTGTGCCGTAGCAAAGACTTTGGTGTCATTATAATTAGTGGTTTTCTAAAACTACGGTGAATTTGCCGTCGTAGAATATGAAAATAATTTGCCGGTGTAGTACAATTTGCCACTTGCATATTGTCTTGCGCACATGATTGTAAATAACGCTCCATTCGCGCCGAAGAATGCTCCGGCCCTTGGCCTTCATAACCATGCGGCAATAACATTACCAAGCCGGACATGCGCAGCCATTTACGCTCGCCACTGGAGAGGAATTGATCAACGATCATTTGCGCGCCATTGGCAAAATCACCAAATTGCGCCTCCCATAAGGTCAATGTATTTGGCGCTGCCAATGAATAACCATACTCAAAACCAAGCACGGCTTCTTCGGACAGCAGTGAATCAATTACTTCGTAAGTCGCTTGATTTTCTGAAACATGGTTGAGGAAAGTATAGCGTTTTTCAGTTTGCTGATCGACCACTCGGCTGTGGCGTTGGGAAAATGTTCCTCTGCCACTATCTTGGCCAGACAAACGAACCCCATGACCTTCATCAAGCAAACAAGCATAAGCAAGGTGTTCTGCGGTCGCCCAATCAAGTTTTTTGCCGTTCTCGATGGCTGTGCGCCGCGCGCCGATTACCCGTTTTAATGTTTTATGGATATCATAATTTTCTGGCAATTCTGTCATTGCCAAGCCTAAGCGCTTTAACCGCTCCATTGAAACACCGGTTCTGCCAGCGCGATCTTCATCAGCTTTGCTTAAACCAGACCAAGCACCGTCCAGCCAATCGGCTTTATTGTGCTTTTGTTGTTTTCCGGCTTCAAATTCTGTTTCTAGGAACTCGGTAAATTTAACTCGTTCCTGATCGGCTTGCTCTTGGGTTAGAACGTTTTCTGCTAATAATTGTTCGGTATATATTGCCAAGGTTGTCGGTTGGTCTTTGATCTTGCGGTACATAATTGGTTGAGTAAATGAGGGGTCATCACCTTCATTATGGCCATATCTGCGATAGCAAAATATATCAACAATTACATCAATACCAAATTCTTGACGAAATTCGATAGCCACTTTTGCTGCATGCACTACCGCTTCGGGATCATCGCCATTTACATGAAATATTGGTGGTTGCACCGCCAAGGCAATATCTGTTGGGTATGGCGACGAACGCGAAAACTGCGGGGAAGTGGTAAAACCGATCTGGTTATTAACAATAAAATGGATAGTACCGCCAGTTTGATGGCCAACCAAACCGGACATAGCAAAGCATTCGGCGACAATACCTTGTCCGGCAAAAGCTGCATCACCATGCAATAATAAGGGCAATATGTGCGAGCGCGGTGTATGCTCGTCCTCTGGAGCAGACGGTTCTTGTTTTGCGCGAGATTTTCCCAAAACCACTGGGTTTACCGCTTCAAGGTGTGACGGGTTGGCTGTTAGTGATAAATGCACGGTTTTGCCATCAAATTCACGATCGGAGCTGGCGCCAAGGTGATATTTCACATCACCAGAAGCATAATCATCATCACCCCACGTATGCCCGCCAGCAAATTCGTTGAACACTTGCGAATAAGCTTTACCCATTACTGTGGTTAGTACATTCAAACGGCCACGGTGCGGCATGCCAAGCACAATTTGCTCAACACCCAAATTACCACCGCGTTTGATAATTTGTTCCATCGCTGGAATAAGAGCTTCACCGCCATCAAGTCCAAAGCGCTTGGTTCCGGGGTATCTTTTGTGCAAAAACTGCTCAAACGCCTCGACCTCCATCAGCTTTGTCCAAATAGCCAACTTGCCTTCTTTGGTGAAGTTTACACCTTTACCCACGCCCTCTATTCGGTTTTGCAACCAACTTTTTTGCTCTGGATTGGCAATGTGCATAAATTGAGTTGCAAATGTTCCGCAATAAGTTTTCTGCAATAGGGCAAATATCTGCCGGATTGAGGCGCTTTCAAGACCCAATACGCCATCAAGGAATATTTGCCGATCCATATCATCATCGTTAAAGCCATAACTTACCGGATCCAATTCCGGGTGTAGGCTTTCTTCTAGTAACCCTAATGGGTCAAGATCAGCCGCCAAATGTCCGCGAACCCGATAAGAGCGGATCAACATCAAAGCCCGCAAACTATCTTGAGTGGCTTTTCTTATTTCATCAGCCGAGGCAGAAGGGGTTCTTTGTTGCAAACCATTAGATATTCCCGCCTCATCAGACCATTCGCCACTTAATGCGGAAATATTGTCATCACTGATTTTCGGCGGCCAATCATTACGCTTCCAACTGGCGGATTGCGCTGGATCGCCAGCAAAAAACTCTCGCCAGTCTTCGGATACAGAATTTGGATCAGCGGCAAAATCCGCCTGCAACTGCTCTAAGAAATCAGCATTGATACCGCTAAGGAATGTATTATCAGCCATGGAAATATCCTTTTGCCGCTTAACCTTTCAATACTTCGATAAGGGTCTTACCCAATGCCGCCGGTGATGGAGAAACGGTAACTCCAGCGGATTTTAGAGCTTCGATTTTGTCCATCGCGCCACCTTTGCCGCCAGAAACTATCGCTCCGGCATGACCCATAGTGCGCCCCGGAGGAGCGGTAAGTCCGGCAATGAAACCAACTACTGGCTTTTTAATTTTGGAATTCTTTAAGAACTCAGCGGCTTCTTCTTCGGCAGTGCCACCGATCTCGCCGATCATTACGATGCTTTCGGTTTCATCATCGGCCAAAAACATTTCCAAGCAATCGATAAAGTTTGTGCCATTTATCGGATCACCACCAATACCAATACAAGTGCTTTGCCCCAAACCAACAGCAGTGGTTTGACCTACCGCCTCATAAGTTAAAGTGCCCGAGCGCGAAACTACGCCAACCGATCCGCGTTGGTGGATATGTCCCGGCATAATGCCGATTTTACATTCCCCGGGGGTAATAATGCCCGGGCAATTTGGGCCGATAAGACGTGTTTTGCTGCTACTTAAAGCCCGCTTGACCTTTACCATGTCAGCTACCGGAATGCCCTCGGTGATACAAACAACCAGCTCAAGTTCTGCGGCAATCGCTTCGCATATTGCATCAGCAGCAAATGGTGGCGGCACGTATATCACACTAACCGTAGCGCCGGTTTTATCGGCAGCACCAGAAACAGTGTTGAACACTGGTAAGCCAATATGTTCCGTTCCGCCTTTACCCGGCGTAACTCCGCCAACCATTTGCGTACCGTAAGCCAGTGCCTGTTCGGTGTGAAATGTACCATTCTTGCCGGTTAAGCCTTGAACTATAATTTTGGTGTTTTTATTAACAAGTACAGACATTTATTTGACTCCCTTTACCGCGGCAACAATTTTTTGCGCTGCATCATCAAGATCATCGGCGCTGATGACATCAAGGCCGGAAGTTTCAATAATTTCTTTGCCACGCTTAACATTAGTACCCTCAAGGCGAACCACTAATGGAACTTGCAGACCGACCTCTTTAACTGCGGCAATTACGCCCTCGGCAATTACATCACAACGCATAATACCGCCAAAGATATTGACCAATATGCCTTTTACATTCGGATCAGAAGTAATGATCTTAAATGCAGCGGTTACTTTTTCCTTAGTAGCACCGCCGCCAACGTCCAAGAAATTAGCCGGCGATGATCCATACAACTTGATAATGTCCATTGTTGACATAGCCAAACCAGCACCATTGACCATGCAGCCAATTTCACCATCAAGCGCGATATAAGAAAGGTCGTGTTTTCCGGCTTCTAATTCTTTAGGGTCTTCTTCGGTTTCATCACGAAGAGCCGCAATGTCCGGGTGGCGATAAAGCGCATTTTCATCAAAGCTGACCTTGGCATCAAGGCAAACCAAATCACCAGCACCGGTTAACACCAACGGGTTAATTTCCAGCAGGCTCATATCCTTAGTGACAAAAGCTTTATACAAAATACCGGCCAATTTACCGGCTTGTTTAGCTGCTGCTCCGGTTAAGTTTAACGCTCGCGCCAATGCCCGTCCGTGATGCGGCATGATGCCGGTTGCTGGATCAACATCAAAAGTATGAATTTTCTCCGGAGTTTCTTCGGCTACGGCTTCGATATCCATACCGCCCTCAGTAGAAACCACGAATGCCACTCGAGAAGAAGCCCGATCAACCAACATTGATAAGTAAAACTCATCAGCAATATCAGCACCAGCTTCGATAAATATCCGGCTAACCTTTTTGCCAGCAGCATCGGTTTGCGGTGTTATCAACTGCATGCCCAATATTTCATTGGCGTAAGTTTCAACCTCTTCCAGCGACTTGGCGATTTTTACGCCACCACCTTTACCTCTACCGCCCGCATGGATTTGCGCTTTTACCACCCGGATCGGACCGGGTAGTTTTTTTGCAGCCGCCATAGCTTCTTCTATTGTAAATGCCGGATAACCTTCGACCAATGGTGCGCCAAATTCTCGCAACACAGCTTTAGCCTGATGTTCGTGGATATTCATGAAAACCCCTGTTAATTAGTTTCAACGCCTAGCATTGTCAGCTCGACACAAAGAAAGGATTAACAGGGCTGTAGTCGTGTTCGTTTAATCTCGCAATGGGCGAGTTTCATATTATATACTCATTTTGAGTATAATGGAGTTATTTTCAACGTTCCATCAAAGAATCAATCGAAAATTTCTGGCCACCAATGATCATTAAAACCGATAATCCCATTATCCACCATACATGCTGGCTCCACCAATAGGTAAGACCATCTTCCGTCCATACCGGATAAACCAACAAAGTAATCACCAATGCCATCACCATCAAACCGGTAGCAGCATATCTGGTAAGCAAACCAACAACCAATATAACCGGCAATATAAGCTCGCCAGCAGTAGCTAACACCGCCAGTAATGTGGCCAACACCCTTGGTATTTCCTCGGCATCGATTAAGGTCATCCACCAGTTTTCATCGGAAAACCACTCATACTGAAACAGATCCGTAGTGTCCTCTAGGCTTTTAAATTTCGCCAAACCTGAAGAAAAGAACTCCCGCGCCATAATGATACGCACAAATAAATCCACTACTGGCATAAGGATATTAGGGGACTTGTTTGCAAACCCACTATTTAGTTTATTTATCAATTTGCGCATTGCTCGCCCCTTTGAACAAACCCACTGATAGCCAGTGAGAGAATTGTTGTTGTAAATCAAATTTCTGGTCGTACTTAACCGCCTCGGCATAAGCGTTGGCAAAACTTAAATCACCTTCAATATCGGTGAGAAACACATATTCTGCTTGGCTTACACTTTGATGATGTACCTGATTGTTATTTCTCCAAACCACTGCCCACTCTGCGCCGCTTTTCAGATTCACCGGCTTTACTTCGACATCTTGTTTATTGGTTCGCCATATTGAATAGGCCGGCACAGTAAATCGTAGTAAATTAACCGAGGGGTTAAGTCCCGGAG
Source organism: Robiginitomaculum sp. (assembly GCA_021647805.1). Classification (GTDB taxonomy): domain Bacteria; phylum Pseudomonadota; class Alphaproteobacteria; order Caulobacterales; family Maricaulaceae; genus Robiginitomaculum_B. The sequence goes on along the minus strand of JAKITZ010000019.1, from coordinate 11,696 downwards.
CCAACATTGGTAGAGCTAAAGCTGCTTTGCCCTGTAGGGTTTCAGCTCGCAACGAAATCTCATCTTTGGCAGAATAGGCATAAAACCAAGCGCGATCCAATTCAGCGACCGCAGACAACCACGGTAGATCTTTTTGTACCGGTGGAAATTTTCGTAAAAACTCCGGAAACTCATCACCGTATTGAGTAAGCGTTGCAGCTTTGGGTGGAAATTCTTCGACAAATTTCTGCGCCACCCGGCTTATATATTCATCGCCAACCAGTTTTGCCACAATCGGGTATGCGCTAATTATCGCACTTTGCGTTGACATTTTATAGTTTCCACGATGCGCTTCAATCCGGTGAACATAATCATCGCCGATCAAATCACCCAGTTTTGAATGATCAGCCCCAAGGATTGATTTCGATATAATCTCGTAAAACTTTTGCTCGTCAGACATCAGTTGCTTTCTGCGAAAATTCCCGCATTAGCTCTGCCGCATGATCACGTTCTGCCAATAATTCGTCAAAAGTAGGAATATTATCATCACGTTCGATCAAAACTGGCTTTACTCCGTTTTTATCTATAAATTTCTCAAAAATCTGCCAAACCAGTTCTGAAATCGGCGCGTCATGACTGTCAATAAGTACAACTTCCTGCTTGATTGTGCGCGAACTGGAGCCAGCTAAATGTACCTCGCCAACTATATCCCCTGGCACTACATCTAACCAACTCTGATATGGTAAATCCACATTAGCCGCGCATACTGCAATATTATTGAGATCAAATAACAATCCTGCTCCGCTTCTTTTGGCAGCTTCCACATAGATATGTGGCAACTCTTCAAAGCCGGCCACAGGCAAATACAGGCTTGGGTTTTCGATCAATATAGTCCGCCCAAGATATTCTTGGGTCTCTTCTATATGCGCTACAATACGGTTTAATGACGCTTCATTTATTGGTGGCGGCAACAGATCGGCAAAATAAATATTATCATGCTTTGACCAAGCAAAATGCTCGGAAACCTGAGTTGGAGAAAACCTATCTATCAAGTACTTTAGTCTTTTTAAGTGCTCTTTATCCGGACGATCTAACCCACCTAAGGATAACCCAACCCCATGAAATGACATGGGAAATTTGTCACAAAACGCTTGTAACCAGGTCAATCTTGGCCCGCCAGCAACCATATAATTTTCGGGGTGTATTTCAAACCACAGCCCATCTTTTGAGCAAGCCAAGGCATCATCATAATGCTCTGGCTTTAACCCAAGTCCGGCATTTAGTGGTAATTTAGACAAATCAACCATAGTAAAATTTCCGGCGGCAAGTTTTCAAACTATACTAAAAATATTGAATTAAACAGCATTTTGAGTATAGTTTATCTTCTGGATCCACCAACTTAACCAAAAACCGGTATCCACTTTTTGGGTCGATGGAGTATATTTGAATGTTCACCGCCGGGAATTGAGAGGTTTAGCTTTTCATAGCTGCCTTGGCCTGCTTCTTCGACATGCCGTTGCGCTCATTGCCATCAGCATCAGTGATAACCGTGTCAGCACAAGTTCCTTTTGGCACGTATTTCCACTCACCAATATCATAATCAACCGTAGACTGACCTTGGCAAGAATGAGTTTTGGCTAAATTACCACAACCGTTTTCACCGGCCAAAGCAATACCATAACATTTTTCTTTGCCACCTTTTTTCTTGTCCATTGAGTCAGCACTGGCTGCTCCAGCAACAAGAGCTAATGCAAGGCTTGATGCCGTGGCAATCGTTAATTTTACAGGTGCGTTCATTTTAAAAATTCCTTTTGTATATAAGTCCCTTGGGCAAACAGCCCTTTCTCGCTTCGCACTTTAGCCAAGTCTTTTGTATTTGTCCGCTCACAAAACAAAGAATTTTGATCAAAATAATGTGAACTAACCGTTACAGAGGTGCTTGCTTTGCTAGACTGGAGCTTGCATTGTCCCCAAATGCCTGAACCTTTAGCAATATCATGTTTTATCATTACTAAGAACGAAGCGGATCGGTTGCAGCGTACTTTGCAATCCGTCTTCGGTTTGGTTGACCAAATTGTGGTAGTGGATTCAGGTAGTACCGACCAAACTGTCTCCATCGCGAAATTAGAAAATGCCACGGTTTTGCACAAAAACTGGCAAGGGTTTGGCCCACAAAAGCGTTTTGCTGAAGATCAGTGCATCCATGACTGGGTATTAAACTTGGATGCCGATGAGGTGCTAACACCTGAGCTCGCCGACGAAATACGATCCTTATTTGCAAATGGCACGCCAAAGGTGTCTGGAGTTAGGTTTCGACAAACCACGGTCTACCCCCAACAAATAGCCCCAAGACTATGGGCAGATTCCCATAACTATATCCGGCTGTACGATCGGACAAAGATGCGTTTTTCTGCCAGCCCTAGCCATGATGCTGTCGATCCCGGCAGGCATAAAATTTTGCAATTACGGCACCCTGCTTTGCATTATTCTTGGCGCTCTTTATCCCATTTAACCAGCAAATATGATGCCTACACCGACCTACAAGCCGCAACTTTTGCCCGCAAGTCATCAATTATTTTATATTTCCGATTACTAACCGAATTTCCCGTGCATTTCATCAAAACCTATCTGTTGCGCCGCCATATTACCGGTGGTCTCCACGGACTGTCTGTATCCTTCATTATTGCGCGGGCGCGTTGGCGACGAATCAAGAAATTATTACAAACAACAAAACAAAGTTTACAATAAATCCTTACAGGCTTTTTTCATAAACCAAGCTTTGCAAAAGGCACTTGCAGTTCGCGCTGCACCTGACCATCAATATCCTTTATCTTCATGATCAGCGTACGCTTTTGCCAGTCAATATCTATCAGACCGTAATTATTAACGCCAACGGCATCTACTACTTGTAGGGTATCATACTCCGTTGGCTCACTCGTAAAGCTCATGTTTAACGGCGATGAAGTAAATTCATACAAGGAATAATCATCAGAATTTTTCTTCTCGTAAAATGCGGCAACATGGCGATCGCCAGATATAATAACCACGCCCTTGGCTTCGCTTTGCTCTACTGTGGTGAAAAACTTATCCCTTTGCGGAGTAAACTCGCGCCATGATTCCCAACCATGGTCGGCGGCCAGAACCTGAATAGACGTGACAATAAAACGAATGTCAGCTTTTTCTTGTAACTGTTTCTCAAACCATTTCCACTGCGTATCACCCAGTATTGTCATGTTCGGGTCATATGATGGCAAATAACGCTCTTTACCTTTAGCTCCGCGCTCATCGGTCGGCACCAAAGGCGACGAGCGGAAAAAACGAGTATCGAGCATAATTATCTGCACTCTTTGCCCGTCAATTCCAAACAGTTTGGCATCATAAAGACCATCGCGTTTACGCCTTATGCTGTCTGCTGGTTCATTCCAAAATTCCAAAAATGCTTTTTCTGCAAAATGTTTAAAAGCAAAATCACCACCACCATCATTTAGTCCGTAATCATGGTCGTCCCACATCGACATCATTGGGGTTTGCGTGCGTAGTCGTTGAAACTCTGGTAATGCGGCAAGATCAGCATATTGCTGGCGTAAATTTGGCATTAAAGCGTTTCCGGCGCGCTCATCACCATAAACATTATCGCCAAGGTAGATAAATATATCAGGATCGTCGGCAACCACCTGATCCAGTATCAGGATCGGCTTCCAACTTGCTTGGCACGAACCAAAGGCGATTCGGGTTATCACTGTGTCGCTTGCCGGCAGAGCCGGGCCGGCGGAGGCTTTGGGGAAATTTATGTCCTGTCCGGCATAAAATGCCCGAAGCGCGGTATCAGCACTTGATGGCGTGGCGACTTTTTCCTCTTTATCAGATGAAGACACCGGATTGCTAACCTCACCGCCGATATTGATACTACATCCGGCAAGAAAAAGACCTGCCACAATAATTATCGCCCGCATACTCATCTCCTAAAAATAAAACTCACTCTTACATACACCCTATATCCCACCGATCTGCTTGAAAAGCATTGTTTCCAACTCAAACCAATACTATTTGCCACACTAAGCCATGCTCGACTTGACTTGTCTCAAGCAATAGGCATTTTGTTTTGTGGCAATTACAAGGAAGCCTGTATGACTGGTCGTTTTTGGCAAAATAAAATCATCCATCGTGATATTATACTGGTGCTATTTATTGGCACGGTTTTAGCAATAATATCGCCATTTGGCGTAACTAGTCATTTGCCGATTATTGGCGGGTTAGTTTATTGGATAGGTATATTGGCTTGGGGCTGGGCAGTAGGGAAGTTTGTCGGGCCAGCCATGCTACGTTTTTTGCCGGCAATGGCCGTAGGCTGGTTCTATTTAATAGTTTCAGTGATTATGGCGCTAATAATACTTCCAGCTATATTGATCGTGCAGTATGTAATTGATAGTCCAATAGCCTTTCAATACTGGCTAAATCTCTATTTTATGATTTGGATTATTTCTTTATGTATTACTGGGGTCAGTTATCTGATCGAACGACCTGACAAATCCCCTAAAGATGGTTCTGATTTTATGCTGCGAATTCCGGCAAAAATTGCTGATGGTACTCTTTATGCCATATCTTCCGAAGATCATTATTTACGAATTCAAACCGAACGTGGTTCGGACTTAATCCTGATGCGACTTGGCGATGCAATGGCCGAGCTGGACGGTTATGATGGAATGCAAGTGCATCGTTCTTGGTGGGTGGCGCGTCAAGGGGTTGAGAAAATTGAACGCGAACAGAACCGAGTATTTCTTATCTTGCGCGACGGCACGAAAGTACCGGTTAGCCGCACTTTTACCCCTAAAATTCGCGCTGCTGGTTGGTTGGGATAACGCATTAAGTCGTTTTATTACGCGCAGTCCAATCGGATTTACTCTGCCCCCAAATAACGATTTTCACCCCACCATAGCCTGGCAGTTCATCTATTTCACGTAACGGCTTGGAACCCAATGATTTTGCCAATGCTGCTGATCCGGTATTATCAGGCGCTATCATATGGGTGACTTGCGGCCACTTCAGGTGTTCAAACGTCCAATTAATACTGGCAATTGCTGCCTCTTTGGCAAAACCTTGCCCCCAATGCGAACGAATAATTGACCAACCCACTTCTAGTTCCGGCCACAAATGCGGAGAATGTGGGCCAACTCCACCTATCCAATCACCAGTGGATTTTTCTATTACCGAAAAGAACCCGTATCCACGTATTTGCCAATGACCAACTCCTGCCGCAAAACTTCGCCAAGTTATTGCCGGCTCAGTAACGCCACCAATAAAACGCATAGTTTCTTCATCTTGCGCCATTTCTGCACGAGCAGGAAAATCTTCCTCACGCGGCGGACGCAATATCAGCCGTTCAGTTTCGATAGTATATTTTGGATCGGTGAAAAACTGGGTCATGGCGACAAGGTAGCAACCAAATGAATTTCGGGCAAAAGAAATTTACAAGAGTAACCTTGACTTCTCATTTTATAACCCATAGGTTACATATCACCTTGAGGTTATAAAAGGAAACCTAAATGCCAAATATTGAAAAACTGATCCGCAGCCGGGGTAGAGTTATCTTGATTGTTGGTGTGACATTTGCCCTTTGGCAAGGAGGGCAAATCATAACCAAACTTGTACCGATAACCAATGCAGCCTATGGGCCAGCCTCGATCATTAGCCTTTTGGGTGCCATCGGCTATGCGCTCGCAGCCATTATGTTTTGGGTATATTACCGCAAAGTGCAAAAAGCCAATGCTGGCTGCTTGATTGATGATGACTGGGCTAAACACGTCAGAGGGTTGGCCATTCAATATGGTTTCTTTTATCTGATTGGCGCAATCAGTTTAATGTATGCTTATGTGCAGTTTTGGACACTGCAATCGGATGTTGTTTTGCAGTTTTGCATAATGGTTGCCGTGGTTTCCACGATCTTTTCTTATGTTTGGTTGGAAAAAAAAGGCGATGCAAGTCAATGAGTCCTCCACGCAATCCATCACTGATCAATCAATTGCGACAATTTCGTGCAGCAGCCAATTTCACGCAACAGGCATTGGCCAGTAAAATTGGTGTCACCCGTAAAACCATAAACACGGTGGAAAATTCGGTTTTTATCCCATCTACTGTGTTGGCGTTGAAGCTGGCTCTGGCGCTGGAAACCAATGTAGAAAGCCTGTTTCAATTACCCGCATCAGAAGCCTCACCCACCAAGGAATAAATTCCACATCGTGCGACTAGGCAAGAATGCGAACAAGCCAGCAAATATCAATGCGCCAAAATAAACTCCGCGCATTTGTTTACCATGCTCACCTTTCTTACCACCGAACAATGGTTTTAGCCCGAAATACAAGCCCCAAGCAGTTAGCGGCACAAATAAATGTATCGGTGAAAAACTTCCCGCAAATATTTGCTTGATGAAAAGTGAACTTACCGCAACGCTAATCATCGCCGCCACCCAAAGGCTACCCATTATTATGTGCAAGGTTCTTCCTTTGGGTAAGGCAAATTGTGCAGCGCCAAGTACCAAAGCCAAGATTGCACTGCTGGCGTGAATTTTCACCGCTAATGTCATTTTACTAAACACTGACAGATCCATTTTTGCTTGACCGCTTAGCAGTAAAACCATGATCAACAACACCCCACTAATCAGCAATAATGCCAGCCCTTTTTGAAACCGTGTTACACCTAAGCTTCGTTTATTACTGTGATGCGGATTTACAGTTTCGATAATAGCGTTGGACATTATGACCTCCATATATTTATGTCTGTCGACATAGAAATACGAGGTTCAGGCTTTTTCTAGCGGCTTTGCATGAAGCGACAGTTTCACGTCATCAAATGCAAAAACTACGACACACGAGCCGCGAAATACATACATTGGCAACGGCGAAGCGTGAATGACATGAAGTTGGTATTTGTTGCCAAGCAGTAAGGTTGAGTTTGTAATAGAATCTGAAATTCCGCTTAAAAACCAGTTTATGACCGACCTCTTTGCTTATGGGCAGCGCACATATTAGGCACTACATTTCCCTTTTTGGAAAAAGGGGAATTATAATGGACGACAAAAATTTGAAAACACTAATTCAATTCGAATCAGAAAAGAAATCTATAGCGGCGGCATTTATTCTTGGTATCCAGCTAGGGATTTTGGGTGGGCACGATTATTACCTGGGTGATATAGGCAGGGGCATTTTTAAGTTGATTTTGACGATAACTATGATCGGAATAATCTTTAGCATTATCTGGGTAATTATTGATCTTATCAGCATGCCAAGCAGGGTTCGGGAAAAGAACCGGCAACTAGCTGAACGCCTGACCGCATAATTTAAGTAGTTAGAAATCAAGATGCAATTATGAAATGACCAAGGGACTTTTCAGATAACTTATCTTGGTTACCGCCCAAGCTGATTTTGCCATGACTGCGGCTTTGCATGAAGCAGATCAAGCAAAGCGTAAACTGCATGCAATTAAACACTCTTATTATTGTACATGAGGTGATAGGTTCATAATAGAAGTTCATTTTTATAAAACATGGATTGGGTAAGGCATGGCTGAAAATTTAAATAGGAGCATAGCGGGAGAAAAGTATTTTCGTTGGCGCGGAAAAGATGTTTCTCGAACCGAAAATTTATCTGACATCATTTTTGCCATGGCTCTAACTTTAATTGTTGTATCATCGGTTCCGGCCTCATTTACCGAACTTACTGGCCTGTGGCGCGAGGCGATCGCGATTACTTTGTGCTTTGCCATGTTGTTGATGATCTGGCGAGTTCACTATGTGTTTTTCCGTCGTTATGATCTTGAAGACGGTACAGTGATGTTTCTGAATTCGATATTGATATTGATGGTGATGTTATTTGCTTATCCGCTGAAATTTTTGTCTTCGTTTTTGGTCACTTACCTCACAGACGGTTTTGCTACGGGCGAGGATATCTCTGCCGTTTTATCAGAACAACAAATTCCTTTGTTGCTCATTGTTTTTTCATTAGGTTATGCCGCCGTATTTTTAGTTTTTACCTTGATGTATGTTCATGCTCTTAAACGATCCGAGCATCTTGATTTAAGCCCGGTGGAAGTTTTACAAACTCGAAATATGGTTAAAGCCAATGCTCTTCGTGTTGTAATCGCAGGGATAGTAATTGCTATGGCGATGTTTGTGCCAGGAGAGTGGCACTCACTGATTGGCTGGTTTTATCTGGTTGGCGGTATAGTGTTGGATATACTGCGGCATCGAGATTTGCGTTTTGTCAAAGTAGTTTTTGAGAATAGCAAAACAGCATAATTATTTATCTACCTAAGCTTATTTGCCAAACATTGAAGCAATTAGAAACTTTGTGGATATTTGTCGATGAAGGGTGCCAAAGTTCATAAGAATAAGGACTGATTATTGATGCTTCGAGGTTCCTTCGGAACAAGTCCGGGGTCACACCTCAGCATCAGTAGCGCCACTAAAAACCTAAACACGCTGCATTCGTATATATTGAAAGTTTTGCGATGCGCCGCCGGGGGTGGTGTGGGTCTCTAACTGGCTGTCCAGCAAAACAAAACCGACTCCGATCTCATTAGCCAAGGATTGCGCATCATATTGAACAATATCCAAGCCAGAACATTTTGTTGGCCCGCCAATGGCAAAAGTCGCCATGATCAAAAATCCGCCAATTGGCACAAAATCATATAGACGTTGTTTGTAAGCCTTACGGTCACTGTCCTCGGTCAAAAAATGAAACACCGCTCGGTCATGCCATAAATCAAATTTGTGTGGCGGCTGCCAATTGCAAGCATCGGCGACAATCCACTGCACAGGTTTTGCCAATTCACCCAAACGCTTTTGCGCCAACTCAAGAGAAGTTTCGGAAATATCAGCGACGGTTATATTGCTAAACCCATCGGCCAGCAAAAAATCGACCAGAGTGCTGGCTCCGCCACCCATGTCCAATATGCCAGCATCTTTGCCCAAACCACACGCAGCAATCATCTCTAGCGACAGCCCCGGTCGTTCCTGCACCCAGCTGTTGCCAGATGGATCAGAACCCAAAATTTGCTGCCAATGGTCGTGCGTGGTCATTTTATTTCCTTTTCATATACTCAATACTAGGTAATTTAATCATGTTTTGCCAGCCCAAGCACCGTGAAAGCCCAATGGAAGGGCGTAGGGCAGTTCAAACACCGCCAAGGGGCCGTCTTCGAGATGAGCCGCGTCCAGAACGTTTAAGCGTGTGGTTTTGGTTTTTAGGTTAAGACTTGTGCCGATCAACCAGCCATCATCTTCACGCACACCACCGGGGCGGGCAATGAACAAATGTTCTTCGACAATTTCGTGAGCGCCGTAATTATGTGCGCTTATTGCTCCGGTCTTTAGGTCATGTTTAAGCATGGAAGGTTGAGATGGATGGGCATGGCTGCTATCGCCAACCGTATACAGATAACGGGAGTTCTGGCCTTGATAGTTCGCGTTAAATTGCGGGAACTCATGGGTTGCACGTTCATCAAGAATGGACTCGATTTGCGCTGCTCCGGTTTTACGCAAAACCACATGGGCAAGCCGAGACGGATTTATATTAGGTGTTTCGCCGCGCATAAGCGCCCTTGCTCCGTTTTCAATAAAGCCGCTACCGCCCATGCAGACACTAAAGCGAATATCACCGAATTTATCTTCCCAAGCATTCCCATAATGAAATTGAAACCCGGGCGGCAGGTCATATTCGCGGCGGTTATCCAAATTATCTTTTTCGACCACAATCACCCGTTGGTTTTTATTCGGTAGCCACTCGAACATGTCCAATATTGTATCGCCGCGCCGGGTTACGCGAAACGACGGTGCCACAAATACCAGATGTTTTTTAGTCATGCAAAAATCATGAATCATGCCGCCCGGAACATTTTTAAGCAACTTCATACCCACAAGTTTGCCCTTTGGCGATATCTTGTAAATGATTATACGGTTGTTGAAAAAATCCTGACCAAAATTCCAGACCGTGCCATCAACATCGACTTTCGGGTGCGCAGAAAACGGCATGCCTTTTAACTCAGGCGCCCAAGTTTTTGTGCCGATTGTCTCCAGTGTCGTATCATCAAGACGGTAGGCGGAACCGCCTTCCCACAAGGCCAGCAGCTCACCGCCAATAGGCAGAACGCTGGTATTGGCAACATTAACATCATCAGGGCCGGTAATCGGAACCGGGTTTTCTATTTTCGTCCCCAAGCCTGAAACCAAAAACCGCCCAGTTTTTTCTTCGCGCAGGTATTTACTGGTACGTACCATGCGACCCGTATGGGACACTTTACTGTCACCAATATGATAAGCATGAACCATGCCGTCGCCATCAAACCAATGATTTACCCGAAGTCCGTCTCGCTCGAACATGGCAGGACCATTGCGGTAAAATGTACCTGCAAGACCTTTAGGAGTTGAGCCAAATATCAGCTTCATATCCGGCGTTGCTAAATCCGGAGCTGGAGCGCTACGCCAGCCGAGCGTCCACGGCTTTTGTTGCGCGCCAGCATAACTGTCAAATGTCGATACTTGCGCTGCCGCATTGATGCCAAAGCCAGCCAACGCAGTACCTGCTGCCAATGATTTAAGTACCATTCTTCGGGAAAACTCCATACCCATTTTCGCCTCCTAATTTAGTTTCATGGTGTGGCTGTTGTCGCCATTTGTTATGGTAAACTTTGCGTCTTCCCATTTGGCTGGCCCCATATTGCCAACAGCATTATTGGAAAATGCAAACGGCTCTGTTGGCATACCAAACAAGTTAGCGCCCATCTTGCCATCACCATCAACATCGTGGAAAAGCTTGATCGCATATTCACCGTCTGGCAAACTGGAATAGGTGATTGTCACGGTGTTAGATGTTACTTCTACCTTGGCACCGCGCACACTGCCGCCGCTTTTATAGCTCGTTTCGGTATTATAAAGCCCTGCTTGGACATTTCCATTTATGGCTGTAATGCCGCTTAGCGTGACGGTGATATTTGCTTCGCCGCTAACACCTTCTTTGACATAATTCTCAGCTGCATAAACCGGGGCAGCACTGGCGGTTGCCAGCAAAAGTGCCATAGTGATTTGTTTAAATTCGTGTTTCATTTCATACTCCTTAATAACGTTCCCGGATGAGAACAATTGTATTATGGAAAGAAAAATACGGCGTGATACGACGGATACGCAGGTGTGTTGATTGGCATCGTGAAAGACATTGCTCACCCATTCACGATGCGCCAATAACCCAAAAAGCCACTTACAAAGCGTGAAAATATAAGCATTGTCACTGACGATACGCGAACGGCAAAGGATAAATGCACAAAACCATTGGTGCGAGAAGCAGGTTGGGTTTAGGTGTTGAAAAATAAAAGCGTTGACTTGTACGTACAAATAGCCGTATGATTAGGAATGAACTTAAATAGCGTTGTTGGTTTTGACTGGGACATTGGGAACTGGCCGAAATGTGGCAAACACGGCGTTAGCCGTCCAGAGATAGAAGCTGTTTTTCTGGCAAACCCTGACGTGTATGCTGATCCCAATCATTCGCTAGATGAACAGCGTTTGAGAGCCATAGGTCAAAACAAGGAAGGGCGGTATTTGCTGGTGGCCTTTACCATTCGCCGTAAAAATGATGAATGGTATATACGACCAATCAGTGCCCGCTACATGCACAAAAAGGAGGTCAAAAACTATGAGTAAAAAGAAAATACTTAAAAAATTGCCTGTC
>JAKITZ010000018.1 GCA_021647805.1 Robiginitomaculum sp. | reverse complement strand
TAGGTTGTGGGTTCAATTCCTGCCTGGCCTGTCTTTTGGTAACGCCGTCCTCCCGGCATAGCGCGAGGCGGCGTTTTAACCGTCAATAGCGAAGAAGGAGAATAGCTTGGCTGCTAAGAAAGAAATCCGAAAACAGAATGCTATCCAGCGTTTCACTCGTGAAACGATCGGAGAGCTTCGTAAAGTCTCTTGGCCCTCCCGTCAAGAAGCAATGAACCTGACGATGGTTGTGATCATCGTTATGGTATTCATGGGAATTCTCCTGAGCGTAACAGATATTCTTTCTGGACGCTTGTTGGATTTATTGCTTGGTATTTAGAGACAGATAACTCGACTAGAGGTTTATTTAAATGGACTCCCAGAACCCAGAAGAACAGTTCGGTAATATGCTCGAACCGCTGGAACCAGTTGAAGATACCGAGGCGCTCGCCGCTGTATCCTCGTTAATGGGTTCTGAAGATGCGCCCACAGACGAACAGCCTGCTCCCGCGCCAGAGGCAGATTCTGCCGATAAAGCTGAGATTCCCGACGACGAAGACGATCCGTCCGACTGGTTTGTCATACATTGCTACTCCGGTTACGAGAAGAAGGTTCGTCATAATCTGGAGCAACGCATAGAAACCATGGGGATGAAAGACATGATTTTTGATGTCGTCATTCCAACTCAAGAAGAGATTGAAGTTCGTGACGGTAAACGCCGCACTGTGGAACGTCATATTTTCCCCGGCTATGTACTCGTCAACTTGATCCTCACGGAAGAATCTTGGTTTGTTGTTCGCAACACGCCCGGGGTGACGGGATTTGTCGGCATGGGAAACCTGCCGACCCCGCTGCGTCCCGAAGAAGTTGCACAGATCATCAAGCGTATGGAATCCGATTCCCCGATGGTGAATCTTACCTTCAAAGTCGGCGAGCGTGTACGCATCATTGATGGCCCGTTCAACGATTTTCGTGGCTTGGTCAAAGATATTGACATGGATCGCAACAAGGTGCGTGTTATGGTCAGCTTTTTTGGTCGCGAAACCCCGGTTGAACTGGACTTTTTGCAAGTAGAAAAGGCATAAATATTTTATCAATTGCATCGTCATCAAGATGATGTACAAGTGGGAGGGTGCCCGTAATCACCCGTCAAAACCACAAAGGAGTAGAAATGGCAAAGAAATTTAAGGCAACTGTACGTTTGCAGATTGAAGCTGGCAAGGCGAATCCTGCACCCCCAATCGGCCCGGCTTTGGCGGGGCATGGGGTTAATATCATGGCTTTTTGCAAGGAATATAATGCCCGAACGTCAAGTCGTCCTGGCGAGATCATCCCTGCTGAGCTTACCGTGTACACCGACGGTTCTTTTACCTTTGTTTTGAAAACATCTCCGGCTGCGGTACTGCTACGCAAGGCGGCAGGTGTAGACAAAGGCTCCGGTGAACCTAATCGTGACAAGGTTGGCAAAGTGACGCGCGCTCAAGTGCGTGAGATCGCTGAAACGAAAATGAAAGATCTGAACGCCATCAATATCGAGGGCGCGATGCTTCAAATCGAAGGTACTGCCCGCAGTATGGGCATCATCGTTACTGACTAAAACAGGTGGGAGGGCGACGAACGTAAATGTTCTGGCCCGCTTGCACCACGGAGGATTATTATGTCGAAACATGGAAAGAAATACCGAGCTGCTGAAGAAAAGATTAACCGTACCACTTATTACTCACCAGCCGATGAACTGACGCTGGCGGTTGACACATCTACAACTAATTTTGATGCCACTGTTGAAGTTCACCTGCGCATGGGGCTTGATCCCCGTCATGCCGATCAGCAAGTCCGTGACGTTGTGGTTTTACCGCATGGTTTAGGAAAGACCGTGCGCGTGTTGGTCTTTGCTGCTGGTGAAGGTGCTACGGTGGCGCGTGAAGCGGGTGCCGATTTCATCGCTGATGATGATGAAGCGCTGAAGAAGATTCAGGATGGTTGGACTGACTTTGACGTTGCCATTGCCACGCCGGATATGATGGGAAAAGCAGGGCGTTTGGGTCGTGTACTTGGCCCGCGCGGCCTGATGCCTAATCCTAAAGCCGGTACGGTCGTTGGCGTTGCAGATTTACCTCGTACCATTGAGGAAGCAAAAGCCGGTCGTGTTGAATTTCGTCTGGATAAAACATCCAATATTCATGTCCCGATCGGGAAAGTTTCTTTTGGTGCCGAGAAGTTGCAGGATAATTTTGCTGCGCTTCTGGCTGCGATTAAAAAGGCACGCCCAGCGGCTGCCAAAGGAAATTATATTCAGCGTGTGACTATTGCATCCACCATGGGCCCTGGCATAAAAGTGGATGTCAATCAGGCTCAATCACTGGAGGTAAGCGGGTAATATACCTGCATAAACTCAATTTCCTATCAATACTTCGCCGAAGAAAGCAGGTGCTCAACTTGAGCTTAATTCCCTGCCCAGACGAAGACTCAATGAAATATTGCCCGATGCAGGGTAATTTCCTTTTGTTGAAAAGTCTTTGCCTGGTCTGTTGATAGGCAAAGACTTTTTTAGAAAGGAGGAAGATACTTTGGCACTTTCAAAACAACGTAAACAAGAAGTGTTGGCTCAATATCAAGATTGGGTGAACCGAAGCCAGGCTGTTATTCTGGTTGAATACACCGGCGCAACCGTAAAGGATATGGAAGCTATTCGCTCCAGCGTGCGTGAATCTGGCGGAGAATTTCATGTCGTCAAGAATACTCTAATGAAACGTGTACTCGAGGAAAACAACCTTGCAATTCCTGAAGGTTACCTTGAGCACAGTACCGCAATCGGATTTGCGTTTAGTGATGTTGCATCGACAACAAAAGCCTTGGCCGACGCATCCAAGGATATGGATGCTCTGAAGTTCAAAGGCGGCTATATGGGCAGCGAACTGCTCAGTCCTGAGCAAGTTATTGCTCTTTCCAAGCTGCCTCCGTTGCCTGTTCTACAGGCTCAGTTGCTGGGCGTCTTGCAGGCGCCGGCTGGCAAACTCGTCCGCACGGTTGCCGAACCCGCTCGTGGTCTGGCTGCTGTTATCAAGGCATATTCTGGTGAATCTGCGTCCACCGCCGCATAGACGCAAAATCTACAAAAATATATTGCATAAAAGGTGCAAGGAGTTAAATTACAATGGCTACAAATCTTGAAAAGATCGTTGATCAGCTGAGCGAACTGAGCGTTCTCGAGGCTGCCGAGTTGGTTACTTTGCTGGAAGAAAAATGGGGTGTCTCTGCTGCCGCTCCGGTGGCAGTCGCAGCTGGCGCAGCTCCCGTTGCTGAAGTTGTTGAGGAAAAGACTGAATTTGATGTCGTTGTGAAGGACACTGGCCCCAAGAAGATTGAGGTCATCAAAGCGATCCGCCAACTGACAAGCATGGGCTTGAAAGAAGCCAAAGAAATGGCCGAGACCCCTGGCTCCAAGGTTATGACTCAGGTCGGTAAAGAAGCTGCTGAAGATGCCAAGGCTAAGTTGGAAGCTGCTGGTGCAGTGATCGAACTCGCCTAAACTTTCAATGAGGATAACAAAAGAAGCGACTGAAAAGTCGCTTCTTTTGTTATCCGGAAGTTCCTTGGAACGGGATTAAATGATCGTTCTTTGTACTTGTCGGATGACCATAATAACCTTACCCTTAATCTCCAGTGGCTCATCCATGCCAATGAGAATAGGTTCCATCGTGGGGTTGGCTGGTTGTAAACGGTAACCATCCTTTTCCTTGAAGAAGTATTTCAAGGTTGTTTCATCACGTTCCGGCAACCAGACCGCAACCATTTCTCCGTTTTTTGCTTCACCACCGGTCGATTTGGGACGACGACGAACTTTGCGTTTTGGCTTGTCAGAACTTTGCTCCGGCGTTGAAACTACTTCATTTGCCGTTTCTTCACTTGCAACGGGTTGCTGCGGTGTCGTTTGTGTTTCTGTTTGCGTGTTTTCTTCTTTATTTCTGGAACGTCCACCACGTCTACCACGGCGGCGTTTTTTCTGACTAGAACTTTGCTCTTCAATCTTGTTATCTTGTTCTGGAGTGTCCGGTTTTGTTTCTGACTTATCTGTTACTGTGTCATTTTCTGTTGCAGTTTTCTCGACATTATCTTTTGCTTTTGGCTTACGTCCACGACGGTTTTTACGGTTTGCCGATTGCTCAGGTTTGGCTTTCTTTGCAGACTTGTCCAACTCAACCACTTCAATTTCATGTTGTGGTGGTATCATTTGCTCGTCAGATTCAATCATCACTCGCATTTGTGCTTGCAACTCGATTTCTGCCAACTGAGCGCGCTTTTCATTTAGAATATATAGGGCAACGGTTGGTGGGGCTATTAATTTGATAATGTTTGCCCGATTACGCATTCCCTCGGATTCAATGGCTTGCAAGGCTTGCAAGGCGCTTGATTCAATAGAGCGCACCACTCCAAGTCCATTACAAGTAGGGCAGGTCTGGCTGGTGCCTTCGATGACCGAAGCACGTCTACGTTGACGGGACATTTCAAACAGGCCAAACATGGATATGCGACCGGCTTGAACACGGGCGCGATCACGTTTTAGCGAATCTTTCATACGTTTTTCTACCGCACGATTGTTTTTGTTTTCTTCCATGTCGATGAAATCAATAACAATCAATCCGGCAAGGTCACGCAGTCGCATTTGCCGACATGACTCTTCTGCCGCCTCGAGGTTGGTTTTTAGAGCAGTGGCTTCGACGTTTCTTTCACGGGTTGCCCGCCCTGAGTTAACATCAATAGCAACCAAAGCTTCGGTTTGATGGATCACCAGATAGCCACCGGATTTCAGTTGCACTTCCGCACTGTGGATAGATTCTAATTGATCTTCGACTTTATAGTGTAGGAAAATAGGGTGTTTTTCAGTATAATGTTTTACCCGATCCGCGTGTGAAGGCATAAGCATTTGCATGAATGCCTTGGCCTCATTATATGCTTCTTCCCCCTCCACATGTATGCTTTCAACGCCTTTATCGTATAAGTCACGAACCGCACGGCGTACCAAACCACCTTCTTCATGCACCAGATTTGGTGCCGAAGATTTTAAGGTTTTTTCTCGAATAATTCCCCATAACCGTGACAAATAATCATAATCGCGTTTTATTTCTGTTTTGTTTCGTTTCGCGCCAGCGGTACGAATAATCAGTCCCATGCCTTTGGTTATTTCAAGATCAGCGGTGATTTTTTTCAAGCGTTTACGGTCTGCAACATTGCTGATTTTACGTGAAATGCCACCACCTTTGGCGGTGTTGGGCATTAAAACGCAATACCGGCCAGCCAAAGACATATAGGTGGTCAGAGCCGCACCCTTGGTTCCACGTTCTTCTTTTACCACCTGCACAAGCATTATTTGTCCATGCTTGATTACTTCTTGGATTTTGTATCTGCGATAATTATTACGCTTGCGTCGCTCACGTTTTTTGCTGGCCTCGAGGGCTATTTGAGCTTCTTCGGCACTATCTGCATCTTGTTCGACAGTTTCTGTGTCATTTTCTTCATTGCCATCAGCAATTTCAGTTTCAATTTCTTCAGCTATTTCTTCGGCGGCCTCCGCTTCGGCTTCTAATAATTTTTGGCGATCTTCAACCGGTATTTGATAATAATCTGGGTGAATTTCATTAAACGCAAGGAAACCATGGCGGTTGCCACCATAGTCCACAAAAGCGGCCTGTAATGACGCTTCAACTCTGGTCACTTTCGCCAGATAAATATTTCCACGTAATTGTTTTTTGCTTGATGATTCGAAATCGAATTCTTCAACTCGGTTTTCGTCAACAATCGCCACTCGTGTTTGTTCCGGGTGGGCGGCATCTATTAGCATTCTTTTGGTCATGTATTCTCTCTATGTCCATCAAAGCCGGTAACACATGGCGGCCAATGGAATTTGTTTTTCGGGTTTTGCCATTTTGTATATCCCCACGGTAGGGCGCAGCTATTAGCGCGCTCTGGTACCGTTTTGTGTGTGACGGGGTTGGCAAAAACATCGTAAGGTTAATCCTGATAATATCCGCTTCAAGCGGTATATGAATTCTGTATTAGAGCCCGTACCTGCTTTTACTGGTAAAGCTCTATCTTGATTGGTTAAAACTTCTTGTCTGGTCAAAATATGCATTTGAAGTTAGTATCATAATACCAACACAGCAGGCAAATCAGCTGACCTAGGCAACGTTATCTTGCACTAATCAAATCGGATTGAAAAGGGTGCAAATATAAAAGTATGAGTAATCAACCAATTATAAACCTACAATGATTATAAATGCTGCCCAGTATTAGGTTTTCTATTATAATGATAACAATAATTAAAAATAAAATCGTGCAATTATGGGTGATCTGTCTATTTGCTAGCTGCTTAACATTGGTTTCTTCGGGAACTTTTGCGGCAGAAGTCGTTGATTTGCGTTTTTCTGGTAATTCAGAGCAAACCCGAATTGTGATCGAACTTGACAGCGAGCAGCAATATCGCTGGTTTACATTGGCCAGTCAGGGTTCGCGGCTTGTTGTTGACTTTCCAAAATTGGATTGGAACATAAACGGTTCCGGTGCGGTAGAGCAGGGGCAGGGCGATGGTCATGGGCTTATTGCTAAATACCGCTTTGCTAAAAACACCAAAGAAACTTCAAGGTTGGTTTTTGATTTGGCGGAACCAATAGAAATAACAAGAGAGTTCTATCTTGCTCCTTCAAGTGAGAATTCATCATACAGGTTGGTCATTGACCTAAAGAAGATTGATTTAATTTCTTTTATTACCAATGTCGGAACTTATGAGCCGTTTAACCCAGTAGCAGATGGTCAGCAAGACGAGCAGTTAGGTACTACAACTTCTGAACCGCAATTGACTACTGTCTTGGGGCCGTCGCTAAAGTATGGCGGGCCGAAAAACAAAAGAATAATTGTAATTGACGCTGGCCATGGCGGCAAAGATCCCGGAGCTATTGGGGCGCACAAAAAAACCAGAGAAAAACGTGTTAATTTACGGGCTGCTTTGGCGTTAAAAAAACGACTTGAGAAATCTGGAAAATATAAAGTTTACTTAACCCGTAGTACTGATCGTTTTATCGAACTTGAAGACCGGGTGAAAATCGCCCGCAATCGACAAGCTGATTTGTTTATTTCTTTGCATGCCGATGCTGCGGCAAACAAAAAGGCAAGGGGCTCATCTGTCTATACATTATCCGAAAGAGCCAGAGGACGCTCTAAAACGGAAATATTAAAGGGCAGTGACTGGTTGATTGATGTTGATCTTGCAGCCGCTGCGCCAGAAGTGAGTGAAATATTGATAGATTTATCAGCGCGGCAAACCAACAATCAATCAGCTGTCTTTGCCAAATTGTTAGTGCCGGAATTAGCCAAGGCAGGGCCTTTGCTTGGCAATACCCACCGTAATGGTAATTTGTATGTATTATTGGCTCCTGATGTGCCTGCTGTGTTGATAGAAATTGGTTTTTTGTCGAATAAACAAGATGAAATAAAACTAAATACCAAGCGATATATTACCAGAATTACCAATTCTATCGGTGATGCCGTCGATAAATATTTTCGTCAAACTGATCGTTTGCATGCTTCTAATTGAGTTAGGGGGTGACCCAGATAACGCATGATTTGTGTTATAAAGGTTCGCATGAGAAAGAGCCGATTAAGAAAAACCAAGCAGACCTAGACCATAATTAAACCTTAGTTTTTAGTATGCTTTATCTTTGTGATCCATCAACTTATCCAAGGATTAAGAAAGTTATTAGGAGAGTTATATGTTGAGAATTTTTATCGTCGTATGTGCAGCCATTCTCGCGGCGATTACAATGATAGGGTTGGGGGCGTTTGATGGAAGCACTAAGCTTAAAATCGCTAAAATTACAGCAAGTCCCTTACAGCCCGTAAGCGTCACGATTGCGCCGCGTTCTAAAGCGCTCACCTTTGCCCGGCTCAAACTGGATAGCCGAACCATCGCTGTGAACGATTATCAGGCGGGCCTTATAAGCGGAGTTTCGCTAGATACGATCATGCAGCCCGGCGAAGATGCCATCGCGCTGTTCAACCGCCTTGGGTACGATGCAGTCGAGGCATTTGTCGATCATGCGACCAATATCATCCACGTCGATGCGAGCGACCTAGATATACCAGTACAGCTTCTCAACAGGCACATTGCAGTAGGCACTAACTACCGTAAACACGCGCAAGAAGCAGAAGTCGAGGGTGGTCCATTCCTGTTTCCCAAATATGTGCAACCTACGTCCGCCAACGCTCCCATTGCGGCAGGCGCTGCATTGCTCGATGTTGAAGTAGAGATGTGTTTGGTGACATTACAACCACTCTTACCTAGATCCGGCGCCAGGGGCGGTTTGATTTTGTGCAATGATGTAACCGATCGTGCGGCGTTGTTGCGCCATATCAATCCGGACAATCCGGAATCGGGTGTCGGCTTTACCACCGGTAAGAGTGCGCCGGGGTTTCTTCCTGTCGGAAATGTTTTCGTCGTGCCACGTGATATTCGAGCTTTTAGTCACGATCTCACATTACAATTGTCGGTCAACGGCGTTGAGCGTCAGCGCTCTGTGGTATCAAACTGGATATGGGATATGGACCGGGTCTTGAGCGAAGCCGCAAGCCAACGCGGTGCAAGCTGGGTCTATGGCAAAACGACAGCACGCCTGCCGTTCGATGCAGACGGTATGGTTCCCGCGCGGACTTTGATCCTCAGCGGCACTCCCGCTGGCACCATTTTCAGAGGTATCTACCCAAGTGCCATTGTTCGCGGGGGATTAACCTGGCTTGCCGGAGGATGGGATATACCGTTAAAGCAACGCATCATTGCCAGCCAAATTGCCATTTCCCAAGCTTCCGGTACCTATCTACGCCCCGGCGATATGGTGTCTATTACCGTCGATCAAATGGGTGCGTTAGCCAATCCAGTTGAATAGATATACTCAAAACACCGAACTAAACGGTATTTTGAGTATATTTTATCTTTGTTATCCATCAACTAACCAAAAATAACCTTAGTGGTCGCATTCGGTTTTGTTAGCGATTACCAGCCGCAATCACTGTCCTTGTTTTCTTCTTCGAGATAGCTAATTAATGGCTCGAAGTAGGAAATAATAGCCGATCCGTCCATTTCTCTAGTACCGGTAAATGCTTCCAAAGCATCTGGCCATGGTTGTGACTGACCCATTTCTAGCATTTTCTGGAATTTCTCGCCGACTATGTCTGATCCATAAATCGAACAACGATGTAAGGGGCCTTCCCAGCCCGACATTTTGCAAGCAGCTTCATGGAATTGGAATTGCATCACGAATGAAAGGAAATACCGTAAATACGGAGTATTACCCGGAATGTGGTATTTTGCGCCGGGATCGAATGCATCGGCAGGGCGCTCCCCGCCTGGAGGAATAATGCCTTGATATTTAGTGCGTAAGTCCCACCAGCCTTGATTGTATTCTTCAGGAGTTATTTCGCCAGCAAATACCTGCCAGCGCCAATTATCCATCATATAGGCAAATGGTAAAAAGGCGATTTTATCCAATGCGGCGTTAAGTAACAGCCCAGTGTCCGCATCAGCATTAGGGATCATGTCTTCGGTGATCAACCCTATGTCAGCAAGATATTTAGGGGTGATCGACAATGAAATGAAATCACCAATTGCTTCGTGAAAACCGTCATGCGCACCAGAACGGAACAGTACTGGTTGATCCTTATAGGCGCGTTGGTAATAGTTATGACCAAGTTCATGGTGCATGGTTTGAAAATCACTGGCATTTATCTTGGTGCACATTTTTATGCGAATATCTTCTTGTCCATCGAGATTCCATGCCGAAGCATGACAGACAACGTCGCGATCTTTTGGCTTGGTAAACAATGATCGTTTCCAGAAAGTATCTGGCAATTCAGCCAACCCAAGTGATGAGAAAAAATCTTCTCCAGTTTCAGCCATTTTCACGGCTGTGTAGTTTTGTTTTTTGAGTAATTCTGTTATGTCATAGCCCACTTCGCCAGAGTTCTTTGGTGCAACTAATGGGTATATATCGCCCCAGTTTTGCGCCCACATATTACCAAGTAAGTCGGCACGTATCGGCCAAGTGGTAGGTTGGACATCATCGCCATACTGCTCGTTTAGTCCGTTTCTGACATAACAATGTAATTGCTCATATAAAGGCTTGACCTGTCCCCACAAGCGATCGACTTCTGCGGCCATTTCATCGGCTGGCATATCATAACCAGAGAGCCACAATTCACCAAGATCAGAAAAGCCAAGTTCAGTTGCGCCCTCATTACCAATTTCGACAAGTCGGGAGTACTTAGGAGCCATCGGTACCGAAACCTTACGCCATTTAGTCCACATTTCTTGTAAAATTTCTGGATCACGCACGGTTCCCATCATCTCTTCTAGGTCGGTGCGCGGTACCATTACTCCACCCATCTCGATTTGTCCTTTGGCGTAAGTCGATCCAAGCCATGTAGATATTTCACTTAACTCTTCGGCGGCTCCTTCAACCTTTGACGGAGCCGGTAGGGTAAGGCTGATTTTCAAAAACTTCATCTTGCGTGCGAGTTCTGGCGGCAAATCAAGGTCATTAAATCTTTTTGCGTCATTGGCCAGATCAACACCCAATTTAGTGTATTCAGCTCCGACTTTGGTGGCTAACCAATCAGTGTCTTCAGTAATAAAGTTTGCGTTGACCCAAAATATTTTTGCCCCATATTCACCCAATTCCGACATTTTCTTTTCGGCGGCATCAACAAAAGCTTGTGCTTCGACAATGGTTGGTTCCGTGGTTTTGCTTGCTTTTGTGTTCGTTTGAACGTCAGAACAACTGACCAAAGCCAAAGCGGCAACGCCCATAAGTAATTTTTTCATAATATTTCCCCAAATTCCAGTTTGATGCCGAAGCTTCATTTTTCAATTCGCAACAATGTAACGCTAAGTGATGCCGGGTCAATCAACTCAACGAACTTATCAAGAAAATTTTGGCTTTTTAGGTTTTTACTAACCAGATATTTACCGCTTGCAGCGAGAATACGCAAAAATAAGCGCGGCAGAAGACCGAAGCAATAAAGCGCAATCGCAGAAAGCGGCGTGTAACGGGTGAAAATGTCGCAATTTAAGCGATTTATGCCAAGTTTTGGCATTGCAGTATTGATTATGTATTTTAGCTATCACGCATTAAGCGGAGAGCAGAGCATATTGAAATGGCCGGGGCTTAAAAGCTCTGAAATCACAATCAATGCGGAATTAATATCTTTAAGCAAAGCAAAAGGCGATTTGGAAAAGCAAAATAGTCTTCTACGAAATACTTCTCTTGATCTTGATTACCTTGACGAGCGGGTGCGGGCAAAACTGAATTATATCTTGCCTGACGATATGATAGTCATATTGGATTAGTATGCGCCGCAACAATGGAACAGGATAGTTTTGGTTCCTGTCTTCTTAACTCCTTGGAGCGGATGAAGATAACCGAGACCTCGTTTTAACTTGGGAAGCTGTTACTCTAGCATTAAGCTTCCCAAGTGATTTTTCATTCGTCCATAGCTTCGAACTCATCGTCAAAAATCTCTTCAATAGGCATTTCAAATAACCTTGAAATCTTGAAAGCAAGCGGCAAAGACGGATCATATTTTCCGGTTTCAATGGCATTTATACTCTGGCGAGACACGCCTAGGTTTTCTGCCAAAATCCCTTGGCTCCATCGGCGTTCGGCACGCAGCACATGCAATCGGTTTTTCATTTGAAGCGCCTTCTCACTAATGGGTTAACTATGCCAAAGAAAATCCAAAATAGAGGAAACATCATGTATAGCGGAAAACGTCCGACTTCGGCGAAGTTCTCCAAAAAGCCCCAAACCGTGGCTACGGTTAACACCAAACCGGTCGCGTACAGGCTGCAGCGTACCATGATCATTTTCTCAAATTCGTCCATTTCCGGATCGGCTAGCAGCTGACTAATGGCCCATATGATGAAAACGATCGGTGCAGCGGTTAATACAGCCAAGGTGGCCTTGATTTGAAATGTCAGATCCAGTTTGTTGATGGCGACAATGGAGCCGCCCAGCATGGCGCCATAAAAGCCTAATCCTAGTCCCAACCGAGTTAAATAGCGGCGCATGTGTTTCGGTAATTTTTTGCTGGATTGTTTATCTGAATTTACTGTTGTCCGTTTGGTCATTTAATTCTCCATTTGTAAATGCATTTTTAAGTTAGGTTATCTTGATTAAATGTCAAGTGTCATTTACAAAAAGATTGGTTTACTATCAAAATTACTTGAATACTGCTTTGTTCTTTTAGTGGATGTGAGGGGAGCGGTCATACGTATAGGGTGAACAATCATCTTGCTACCGATATACCAGCATACGCATTTACACTAACTAGCCAGCATCTACTTTTTGCTAGTAATTGTTTTAGTATGCGCTTTCTAATCTTTTTCTCTAAACAGTGATTATACAAATTTTACTTATCAATCACTGGAGAAGAAACATGACTAAGAATTCAAAAACTACTGTTGAGCAGACAACTGATCTAGCTCGCAAAATTTGGCTTGCCGGCGTTGGCGCTTATGGCCAAGCATATACTAACACTCGTGAAGGCATGGAAAAAGCTGGCGCATACAGTTCTGAACGATTTGACGAGCTTGTCGAACGTGGCGAAAAAATTGAAAATGAAGTTCGCGATACTGTGACCACTAATGACCGGGTCAGCAAAGTTGTTGAGGCTGCCGGTAAATTCGGTGCTAGCCGCCGTGCTAAGTTTGTTGAACGTGTTGGCGCGGTTCGTAAAGGTTTGGGTCTTGATCGTGGTGTATTCACTATGGACGAAAAACTGGACGCTTTAACCGAGCAAATGAGTGCGCTTAGCAAAGAAGTTGCTGCAATCAAAAAAACAGTGAAACCTGCTCGCAAAACTGTTGCTAAGAAAGCCGCTCCTAAAAAGGCAGCACCAAAGAAAGCTGCTAAAGCTGCTGCCAAAACCGTAACTAAAACAGTTGCTGCAAAAACAGCCGACTAACAATAAAAACAACTGGCTAATCTAAATTAGCGGTTGATGAGGAAAGCGGGGTCAGAAATGGCTCCGCTTTTTCATTTTGTTTCGGTGTTTTCTTGCAATAAGCGGATCATGCCCTGCAAAGCATCAAAACCTGTTTCGCCCATATATGGTACGCTTAAAGCCATGATCTGAAAAACGGTTTGGTGGATTGCTGTACTTGCTGATGTTTGGCGATTTTCTAATTGTGCTAGATTAAGCCAATAGGTAAAGCCAAGTAATATTTGCTCGACTAAAGCATCAAGTAATGTCGGCTCTATGTGTAAAAAACCTAATTCTTGTAATTGCTGCAAATTCGCCCTGATCGCTTTGCGCTTGTCACGCAATAATCTTTGAAATTTGGGCAAAAGAGCTGGGTATTGCAGCAAAATCGCATCGAGATTGCGATAGAAAAATCGAAAATCCCAAATTTCTTCCAAAACTATATAAGCAAAAATCCATTGATCTTCGATGGCGCGAATATCGTTGGGGCCAGATTGTAATATTATTTGCATTTCTTCGGCAAACAACTCGAACAAAGCTGGTATTATTTCTTCCTTGCCTTTGTAGTGATAATAAAGATTACCCGGGCTAATATCCATAACATTGGCAATATCAACCGCGCTTACTGCTGCTTCGCCCTCTTCATTAAGCAAGGCCAAAGCTGCATTTAATATTCTTTCCTTGGTACTCATGATTGGGTTTGAGTCTTAAATGCTTGGCTTAAATCAGCAATCAGATCATCAGGGTCTTCAAGACCAATAGATAAACGAATAATAGTTCCCTGATCTGGCCATTTTGGAGCTGTGCGAGTTAGTTGCGGATCGCAGTGTATAGCAAGGCTCTCATAACCACCCCACGAAAACCCTAAGCCAAAATATTTTAAGGCGTTTAGGAGTTTCAAAACTTGGGTTTCAGGAATTGGACGCAAAATAAATGAAAACAATCCAGATGAGCCGGTAAAGTCACGTTGCCATAAGTCATGATTAGGGTGTTCGGGTAAAGCCGGGTGCAATACCTTTGCCACTTCGGTACGTTTTGATAACCAGTTGGCGACCTTTAAAGCACTGGTTTGGTGCCGCTCAAGTCGTGCGCCCATGGTTCGCAAACCACGCAATACCAGCCAAGCATCATCTGGGGAGACAAAGTTTCCGCTATCGGCGTTGAATTTTTGCAAAACCCTATCGGCAGCTTTTGAGCCGGTAGCGATCATGCCCATTAAAACATCCGAATGCCCGCATGGATATTTGCTTGCTGCTTGAATAGAAAAATCCACACCCATTGTAATCGGTTTTAAGAACCAACCGGCTGCCCAAGTATTGTCAACTAATGTCCAGATGTTGCGCTCTTTTGCAATCGCAACGATTGCTGGAATATCGGTTAGCTCCATAGTCAATGAGCCGGGGCTTTCCATGAAAATTGCTTTGGTGTTTGGTTTTATGTCGTGCGCGATATCGTTGGTACTTTCGGGATCAAAAAAACCTATTTCGATATTAAATTTGGTTAGTTGGTTTTGACAAAACTTTCTGGTCGGGCCGTAAATGTTATTGCTAAGTAAAACATGATCACCAGCCGAACAAATCGCCAGCAAAGGCATGGTGCAAGCGGCAAGTCCGCTGGGTGCTAAGACAACGCTATGCGCCTGTTCAAGGGTGCAAAACGCCTCGCGCAAACTATCATGAACGCTCATGCCTTGTATGCCATAAGAGCGTTTGGTTTTATTGCTGTAAAGATCTTCGGCTCGTTCGAATAATATGGTGGAAGCACGATGAATAGGCGGGTTGACCGCTCCTTGCAAAACTTGCTCATCTCGTGAGAGGTGCGCCAATTTGGTGTGATCACTCATTGGTAAGCCAGTTTGGAACCGGTAACCCCTTGGAAGCTAGAAATTTTGGATTATAGAGTTTTGAGGCATAACGATTTCCGTAATCGCAAAGCAAAGTAACAATAGTATGACCCGGCCCTAATTCATGGGCCATTTTTATCGCTCCGGCAATGTTAATTCCGCTAGAGCCACCAAGGCATAAACCTTCATTTTCAACTAAGGCAAATAGAACTTTTAAAGCTTCATCGTCGGTGACTTGCCATGACATATCAATTGCAATGTCTTTTAGGTTTGCCGTGACCCGCCCTTGGCCAATGCCTTCGGTTATTGAGTTACCTTCGGCCGATAACTCTCCTTTGGTATACCAATTATGTAATTTGGCACCCATTGGATCGGCCAATCCGATTTTAACTTGTGAATGGTGTTGTTTCATAAACATTGAAACACCGCCAAGTGTACCGCCAGTTCCAACGGCACAGATAAATCCATCTATTTTGCCATTTGTTTGTTCGATTATTTCCGGTGCTGTTGTTTGATAATGAATAAGCCGGTTGTCGATATTATCGAACTGATTTGCCCACCAAGTTCCGCCTTTGGTTTTGTCATTAAGTTTTTCGGATAACAATCTGGAATAATTGGCAAAATGATTAGAATTGGTTGCTGGCACAGGCGGCACTTCGATTAGTTTGGCTCCGAACAGGTGTACTGCCTGTTTTTTCTCTATGGTTTGATTGTCGGGCATGACGATAATTACCGAATGGCCTAATGCTGAACCTACCATGGCCAAACCAATGCCGGTATTACCAGCCGTGCCTTCAACTATGGTGCCGCCAGGTTTTAATGCACCGGATTTCTTTGCGGCCAATACCATGCCCAAAGCTGCGCGATCTTTTACTGATTGTCCAGGGTTTAGAAACTCTGCTTTGCCGTAAATTTCACAGCCGGTAATTTTGGAGGCATGTGACAATTTGATCAAAGGGGTGTTGCCAATCAAATCGATTATGTTTGTTTGCGTCTTACTCATCATCATCTGCTGAATCTGGTGTTTTATTGATAGGGCTATCGCGCAATTCGACCATTCCGCCAAACGGAGGAGCTAACCGACCTTCGGTTTCGAATTTCAGTTTTAAGGCAATTATTCGATTTTCTACGTCTTTGGTTAAGTCGGCGTAAAATAAATTAAACGGATCAGGTTTGAAGCGTTTTCCTAATGACAATTTCTTACGTAGGCTTTTGGATCGAGAAGGTTCGATTAACAAAACCCCTTCTTCACATTGGGTACTGGTCTGGCCGGGAATTGGTGCTGGATTTGCAGCCCAATCAAGACCGGAAGCTGCGACCCCTCCAAGGTGTAATCGTGCCGGGGCAAAATCATGTACTGCTGCCCCTAAGACTGGGTTCACACAGGCTAAGGCTCGGCCAAGAGTGTTTTGTAATCTACCATTTTGATCCCAAACCATGCTGCGTTCCCGAAACCGGGTGATTTCTAGGTCATCTTCTTCAGCAAATGCATTATAAGTTACGACGCACTGAGTTGATTGTGGGGTTTTGCAAACGAGTAGCCCTTTTAAGCCAGCTTCGAACAAATCAAGCGGCACTGCAAAGTTAATTACATAAGCAACAGCTAATCTTTCGCGCATATGTTTGTCGTGGAAGCGATCTTGTAATAATCCCAAAACATGTAACCCGCCTTGCTCAACACCAACAATCACGATCGGCCCGTTGCTATCTATGTCGGCGACGAATTTGTCAAATGCAGCCAAAACATCACCATAGGCCAAGGCTCTGGCGGCTCTTGCATCATAGCGAGCGGTCAAAAAAGAATACAAAGAAGCCGCGCGGTATTTTGGAACAGTAACATGACCTGCATTTCGAAATGGCCCAGCCCAATTTGGTATTGCTTCGCGTAACAATCGGTCATTGCTGTCTTCATCGCTAAGGCTAGTATTCCAGTCTTCTCCGCCCCAATAAATAGTCGGGGTTACTACAAAAATATGGGTATCTTTTTGATCAACTTCTGTTTTTGGAGCAAAAACCCAACTTGCTGGATCATTATAGTCAGGTTGTGTTGGCGGGGTATATGTTTGGTATGGTACTCTTGGGTCAAGAAAAAAACGGAACAAATTATCTTGTCCGGAAATGGCCGCAGCAACAATCAGAGCGGCGAAAGCAACTGCAATCATCAGTGCAACGTGTAGAACTTTAAATCTATCTAGCACCTTATCCCTCAAACGAATCTTATTCTTCACCATATAATGCTCATAGCTATGGTATCAAGCATTTGCTGGTTAAACCGGCTTGTCAGAATCACTTGCATCAATGAAAATGCTTAAAAAGGAAC
This sequence comes from Robiginitomaculum sp., assembly GCA_021647805.1. Classification (GTDB taxonomy): domain Bacteria; phylum Pseudomonadota; class Alphaproteobacteria; order Caulobacterales; family Maricaulaceae; genus Robiginitomaculum_B. Next base: position 362 of record JAKITZ010000018.1, on the reverse strand, counting down.
TTGATATGACTGATCCTGCTGACAAAGAACCTCCCGCTAATAAACGCGGCCTGCTATTATGGCTTCGAAACAGCTTTTTAACCGGAATTGTTATTACAGCACCCATAGGAGCCACTGTTTGGGTTGTGGTTAGTTTTGTCAGCTTTGTTGATAATTCGATATTACCGATTATACCGGAGAAATATAACCCTGAGACGTATTTACCTATAAACCTACCGGGCCTTGGCTTGGTGATTGCTGTGGTTGGTTTGACTTTGTTAGGTGCTTTAACCGCCAATATTTTTGGCCGAACTCTAATTGGTTTTGGCGAGAGCCTGTTGCGACGGGTTCCATTTGTTAGCAATATTTATGAAGCAGTTAAA
>JAKITZ010000017.1 GCA_021647805.1 Robiginitomaculum sp. | reverse complement strand
ATTGGATTACCCCCGGCTAAATCCTTCGGCTGGCAAAGTGGAATGCCGTAACTTACCGGGTCAACAGTAAAGCTCGTAATGCGGCTATTTTGTAATGCTGCGACCTTTGTTGTTGTGGTTGTGGTAAGTTCGTCCATGCCATCATCACCACAAACAACCCATGCTTTAACCGCGCCTAGGTTTGCCAAAGTTTGTGCCATTGGCATTAGCCATTTTTGATCAAAAACACCAAGTAATTGTCGTTTAGTTCCAGCTGGGTTGCTTAAGGGGCCAAGCAAGTTAAATATGGTTCTGATACCCAATTCACTTCGCGCAAAGGCTGCGTGTTTCATCGCAATATGATGGGTGGGCGCAAACATAAAACCAATACCTGCCTCTTTCATGCAAGCTTCAATCCCGCCTTTTGGTTGGGCTAGCTTCACACCAAGTTCTTCCAACACTTCCGATGAACCGGATTTTGAGGAAAGCGCCTTGTTTCCGTGCTTTGCTATTACTGCGCCAGCACCAGCAGCAACAATTGCAGTGGCGGTTGAAATATTAAGTGAGCCTTTGGCATCGCCACCGGTTCCACAAGTGTCAATTGCTCCATTTGGGGCATCAACGGGGGTCAGACGTGACCTCAACACTTCAGCACCGGCAGTTATTACAGCTTCGGTTTCGCCAATGGTTCGTAAGCTGGTTAAAAAACCGGCAATAGATACATCATTTACTTGACCAGACATGATTAAGGAAAACGCTTGCTTAGCTAACGAGCCTGATAGTTCTTTTGTCTCACACATATGCTCAATAATTTCACTAAACTCACTCATGGTAATTTGTCATTTCATTGCACAAATTCAAGAAATTCTGTAAAAGGTCATGCCCATACTCTGAGGCTATAGATTCTGGGTGAAACTGCACCCCATGTATTGGTAGCAAGCGATGCATAAGCCCCATAATTTCATCGTCATCAGTCCACGCATTAACCTGTAAACAAGCAGGAACACTATCAGGATCAACAGCTAATGAGTGATATCGGGTAGCGGTAAAGTTGTCAGGGATATCAGTAAAAATTCCTGTGTTGTTATGGTTTATTGCGCTGGTTTTGCCATGCATTATTGACTTTGCGGCAATCACCTCTCCGCCAAATATTTGGCCAATGGCCTGATGACCAAGGCACACTCCCAATAATGGAATATGCGCTGGCAACTTTCGTATCAACTCAAGGCAAATACCGGCTTCATTGGGAGTGCAGGGACCCGGTGACAGTAAAATTCCGTTTGGTTCCAATGCTAAAAACTCCTCAACAGACTTATCATCATTGCGGTAAACCTTAGTTTCTGCCCCGAGTTCTTCAAGATAGTGGACCAGATTAAATGTAAAACTGTCATAGTTATCAATTACCAATATCATCATTTTACCTCAGATGAATTGTTGGAAATATCAAAACGCCACGCATCTGTTGCTGCATCAAATAAAGCCTGTGACTTGTGTATGGTTTCCATTCTCTCTGCTTCTTCGTCACTGTCCAGCACATTACCGCCACCGGCCTGTACGTGCATCACTCCGTCTTTAATAATGGCAGTGCGAAGAACAATACAGGTGTCTAGGTCGCCGGTCGCGGAAAAATAGCCAATTGCTCCTGCATAAATCCCACGGCTTTCTTGTTCCAGTTCACTGATAATTTCCATAGCTCTAATTTTAGGAGCACCTGACACTGTTCCATGCGGAAAGCCCGCAAACAGAGCATCAAGCGAATCTGCATTTTTAGCTAAATCAGCCTCTATATTTGAAACTATATGCATAACTTTGCTATATCGCTCAATGGAAAACGATTTTGTGACTTTAACGGTACCTGGCTTGGCGACACGACCAGCATCATTTCTACCAAGATCTAGTAACATTAAATGTTCTGCCAACTCTTTCTTGTCAGCTAATAAATCGCGTTCATTTTTTTCGTCTTCTGCTTGCGTTGATCCTCTAGGGCGAGTTCCTGCTATTGGGCGGATGGTGATTTTATCATTGCGAACCCGCACCAATATTTCCGGACTAGAGCCGATTATGCAAAACTCAGACAGTTGCATATAGTATAGAAATGGTGACGGATTGCTCTTGCGCAAAGAGCGGTACAAGGAAAATGGGTGATTAGTAAAAGGCACAGAAAACCGCTGACTTAAAACTACTTGGAAGACATCTCCAGCTTTGATGTAATCTTTTGCTTTTCGCACCATCTCATGGAATTGCTTCTTGCTGGTATTGCTGTCAGGTTTTGGCTGATCCTTATGACCATTACTTTGGATAACGGGTGGGGTTTTTAGTTGCCCCAAGATTTTATCTCGCAAATCTTGCAATTCCTGCTGCACTGCTTCCCAAACATCAGATTGTTTTTTAGGGGCGGTTGGTTCAATCCGTCGCGAGAGTATTATTTCTTGTTTTACTGAATCAAAGACAGCCATCAAAGTCGGTCTGATAAGAACTGCGTCAGGCGTTTGTAAGTTAGATCCATATTTCAATGGAATATTTTCAATCCAGGTAATAGCATCATAGCCAATATATCCAAAAACCCCACTTAGCATCGGCGGCAAATCTGGTGAGACTGGCACTTCGGACTGTTTTACAAAGTCGCGTAAAGCAATAACTGGATTACTACTGACATCAATAAACGCGCTGTTATTGGCGCTGATTTGTGGTTTACCAGCCAAAACTCTGAAGCATTGATCAGGATTTAGGCCTATTACTGAATACCGGCCTCTGGTCTCACTACCTTTTACTGATTCCAGTAAAAATAAATTATCTTGTTCGAGACCAATTTTAAGCAAAGCGGCTACCGGAGTGGTAAGGTCATCAATAACTTTAATTGTCGCTAAATACGGCTCCCCGGCCGCATTGGCTTTGCAGTAATTCTGAAAATCAGAGCTTTCAGTATTAAGATTACCCATCACCCAAAGCCAGCGCTTTTAACCGTTGATCTTGTCTTATTGTATAGGACGAACGCAGACCTGATACAAATAAGCTCTCCAAGTCTCTCTCAACTTCTTGATCCATTCTTGAGCGTAATAACATTAGGTTTGCATCTGCTATAGCCGGTGATGGTATGATGTTTTGCAGTCGTGAAACAACAATATCACCGGTGGTTGGAGCAATCGCAAAAGCAGATTGGCCGATGTTGATAGAAAACAACTGATTTGATAACCCAGCGGGTATGGTTGGCTCTGGTTGGTAGCGGTTCAATATAGATATCTCTAACCTACTATTTGGATGTTTACTTACAATATCATTTGCTGCCATAGCAGAATCTAAATCCGCCTTTACCGAATTTGCCAACTCGCGCATGGCTTTTGATTTTTGTTCTGCCTTCCATGCTAAGGTCACTTGATTACGAACCTCATCAAGAGCCGGAGCCCGTGAAGGGACGACCTCATTTACGGTAAGCGCAAAAAAGTCCCCATTTGCAGTTTCTTCAATATGGCTTTCGACTAATTCATCAAGAGAAAACAAGATTTCCAGTATTTTTGGATTTTGCGTGTAAATATCAACACTTTGCAGGTTTTCATCGCTCCCATTATTAGCAATTGGTGGTAGGCTTATTGCTACTAATTGTTGTGATTCCGCAGCCTCTTCAATATCCATTCCTTCGGCACGCGCACCTTCAAAGTCTCCCATAATATTGTAAAGACGATTACCGACTTCTTCTGAAGTGAAATCTTTTTTCAACTCGACTTGCACTTCCTCAAAGGGCTTTTCATATCCCGGGTCTATAGCCGTTACTTTCCACGCGGCCCACTTGAAACGACCTTCGGCAACGCCACTTGCATCGGCTTCTGCTTTGAACACCACCTCCGCTATTTGGTCATCTGGTGAATTCCCAATTTCAGTATTTTCAACCAAAAGCGGCTCACCAGCTATTTTTAAGTCTGCCATTATATCAGCAGCATCTTCACCAGAACCCAAACGTTTTGCAACTAGTTCAGCAATTACTTGGTCTTCAACTTGAATTTGCAGCCAAGATCTGGTTTCTACTTTTGAGTATTTTGCTTTTTCGAACTCATATATAGCTCGAAGTTCTTCCTCTGTTGGGTTTATTTCTAGTTCTATGTCTGCTGCAGACATCAATACTATTGTTGCTGCACGGCGCTCAGAAATCATAAATTGATTAGAGTATTCAGAAAAAAACTCTTCTAATTGGGCACTGGTCGGTTCATCTATTTTTGGTAATGATGAGGCAGGTAAAAATATTGTTTCCACCTGTCGCATTTCTTGTTGGTACGCCATTATAAGTCTAGTGAACGAGATAGGTGATGGAATTCCATCATAAATTACTGATAGGAGTTGTTGTCGCCCAAGGTCTGCTCTTGCGTCTTCTTCGAACTGTCTTGGAGTTAATTGGGCGTTATTTAATGTATCAAGGTATTGGTCATCACTAAATTTACCAGTGAACGGATCAGCAAATGCTTCATAGTCTCGAGCAAATTTTACTACCATTGCATTTGAGACGCTAATACCAAGTTCATTCATTTTTGCAGTTAATGCCGCCTCAGTAATTAGCCGATCTAAAAGCTGTTGATCCAATCCTTGTTGTTTTGCGTCAACCTCAGAAAACTTACCGTTGCTTTCTCTAAGACGATAATCGACTTCTCGTCGCCATTTAACTGCATACTCATCAACGGTGATTTTTTCTGGCCCGACGATAACTACTGCATCACCAGTTCCGCCTTTTAGAACATCACCAGTTCCCCAGACTACGAAACTAAGTACTATCAGCCCTATGAACACTACTGCAAAGGGTGATTTGAGCGAATTACGCATAGCATCAAGCATCAAAGACTCCGTGGGTTTTTATTTTCATACATTCTAAGCGCGGCAATGTATGCGTAGAATCTAAGTCTCGCAAGAGCGATTTACTGTATAGTTGCATGAGATTGTGATGACTGCTAGGCACAGCTCTGGATAACAGTTTACTGGAGAAAGATGTGACAAGAAAAATGCTGATAGCTGGCAACTGGAAAATGAATGGATTGCGGGCAGATGCCGCAGAGTTTCAAGCAATGATTGACCAGATATCTACGGATCAATTTAAAAATCATGATATCTTGATTTGTCCGCCAACAACCCTTTTAGCTAACTTCGCAAGCATTGCCGAAACAACAGGAATGAATGTTGGGGGCGAAGATTGCCATTGGGAGTTTGCAGGAGCGTATACTGGTGACATTTCAGCGCAAATGCTTAAAGATTCCGGAGCAAGTTATTGTATTGTTGGTCACTCAGAACGCCGAGCTAATCATGATGAAGCCAATCAAACAGTGAAAAAAAAGGCCGAAGCTGCATTGCAATCTGGTTTGATTGCGATTGTTTGCGTTGGCGAAACCCTAGAGCAACGTCAAGCTGGCGATGCCATGGAAACTGTTAAAAGCCAAATACAACAGTCTTTGCCAAAAGGTGCTAATTCTAATAATTGCGTTATTGCCTATGAGCCGGTTTGGGCAATTGGTACAGGTGAAACAGCAACAAGCGATGATATTAACCAGATGCACGGCTGTATTCGTGAGTTATTACAAGAAATTGGTGGTGAGAAATTATCTCAATCTCGTATTTTGTATGGCGGCTCTGTTAAACCGCAAAATGCAAAGGAAATATTCTCAGGCAAGGACGTTGATGGCGGTTTGATCGGTGGAGCATCTCTAAAAGCAAAAGATTTTTGCGGAATTATCGATGGGGCGATATAAGTTATGGCATAGTTATTTGTTTTCTTAATATTAGCATCGATAATATATTTACGTAGGCATACTAACAAAAAACCTTGCGCTTGGCATTTGACCAATTAGATTAAACGTACAAATATTTTAGAGCGTTTTAATGGCAACCATAATCGATAACACTAAACAGAAAATCCGCCATCCTGAAAAGCAAAAGCGCAGTGATAGTGAAATTTTGCGTAAACCTTCGTGGATCAGGGTCAAAGCGCCTTCGGGTAAAGGTTATCTTGAAACCCGTAAAATAGTACACGAAAAGGGCTTGATAACGGTTTGTGAAGAGGCTGCATGCCCGAATATGGGCGAGTGTTGGGATAAAAAACACGCGACTTTAATGATAATGGGTGACACGTGCACTAGGGCATGTGCCTTTTGCAATATCCGGACAGGCATGCCGGAGCCTTTAGACCCTAATGAACCAGTAAAAGTAGCCAAAGCCGTCTTTGAGATGGAGTTACAACACGTTGTTATAACATCTGTCGATCGTGATGACCTAGCTGATGGTGGAGCAAGGCACTTTGCTGCAACTGTGGCGGCAATTCGTAAAAGCTGCCCGAACACCAGTATTGAAATACTCACGCCGGATTTTTTACGCAAAGATGGTGCGGCAGAAATTATGATTGATGCTAAACCTGATGTGTTTAACCACAACCTTGAGACAGTTCCATCAATGTATTTAAGCATTCGTCCCGGAGCCAGGTATTTTCACTCTTTACGGCTGTTACAAAAAGTAAAACAACGCGATCCGATGCAATTTACAAAATCCGGAATTATGGTCGGGCTTGGCGAAAGCAAACAAGAAATAATGCAAGTAATGGACGACATGCGGGTGGCTGATGTGGATTTCATTACTATTGGTCAATATTTACAACCAACACGCAAACACGCTCCAGTAAAGCGTTTTGTCACGCCAGACGAATTCAAAGCATTAGAAGTAATTGCTCGATCTAAAGGGTTTTTGATGGTCTCTAGCAGCCCGTTGACCAGATCAAGCCATCACGCTGGTGACGACTTTGCAAAACTGCAGGCAGCAAGGTTGGCTAAGCGGTTGTAATATGGGCGTTCATCATGTTTTTCGTCACATGCCATTTACACCAGAGGAGTTACATCAGCTTGCTTGGGATGTGGAAGACTACCCGATTTTTATAAACTTTATCTCGGCGTTACGGGTTCTTTCTTCTAGCGACACAAAGATGAGAGCTGAAGTAAGAGTTAAATACAAAATGCTCCGCGAGTCCTTTATCACTGATGTTTTGCGCAATCAAAAAACTTTTGAAATATCAGTTGTATTGGTCAAAGGGCCATTTCGTAAACTAGAAAATCATTGGCGGTTCCATCGACTTTCAGATGGCTCGACACTGGTGGAGTTTTGGGTTGAGTTTGCTTTTTCAGTGCCATGGGTAGCTAGTGTTTTTGCATCAAAACAGGCTCGTGCTGAACAGGATATACTAAAAGGATTTGAAAGAAGAGCGGGGCAATTGTTTGCTCCGCTAATTATGAATTCTAACCTTAGTGAAATTGTACAAAATGAGATATTAGAATTACAAACTGTCCATAAGCATGGATAAAGCTTGTTTGACGCTATCAATACGAATTGCGGCTCTACCATTATTGGCAAAATGACACTCTTTTGTAACTGTTTTATAGCCGATCCTAGCCACAGCAAAACAAACTAGGCCAACCGGTTTTTCTATTGTACCACCGCCGGAGCCGGCAATTCCGGTAATTGCAACAGCAATATCGGCATTTGAGGCAGCCAAAGCTCCCTCAGCCATCAACTCTGCCACTTGCTCACTAACCGCACCATGTTCGACCAGCATGCCTTGAGGTACACCAAGAAGCGAGGTTTTTGCTTTGTAGGAATAAGTGACAAACCCGCAGTCAAACACTGAAGATGAACCATCAACAGCAGTTATTGCGCCGCTAAGTAATCCACCGGTGCAACTCTCAGCAACGGCGATCATATTGCTGCCAGCTTTTGCAGCTTGCAGCACGTCTTTTACTTGCGCCAAAATATTATCTGGAAACATCTCTAAACCCCTTTTGGGTACTATATAGGTAGAAATAAACGAGACAAGAAAATCAATATGCCAGCAACTAATCCCGCCAGCATATCATCAGACATTATCCCTAAGCCACCGGGTAGTTTTTCCAAGCGGCCAATCAACCACGGTTTGGTGATATCAAACAAGCGGAACAGCACAAAAGCTGCCAGAACTTGCCATAATATAGGTTGCACAAACACCAAAGCCAGCCATTGGCCGGCAACTTCATCAATAACCACTTCGGAAGGATCTTTATTGCCAGTATTTTTTGAGTAATGGTCAGAAGCCCAAATGCCGATAAAGAATATAACGATTGTTAAAGCTAATAAAACATACCAATCACTTACAACCAAAACCCATACCCCAAGGGGCAAAGCCGCCAGAGAGCCCCAAGTGCCGGGGGCAGGGCGCAAGTACCCTGTACCAAAAAAAGTTGCTAATATTTTACTTAATAAATTCATTCGGTTTCCTTGATAACTGTAACGCTGGCCATAGCAGCGATACCCTCACCGCGCCCAGTAAAGCCCAACGATTCGGTTGTTGTAGCCTTTACACTTACGGCTGATAAATCAATTTCTAAAATTTTGGCAATTTGTTTTCGCATTTGTTCTCGATATGGCTTGATTTTAGGAGCTTCACAAATCAAGGTTACATCGACATGAGCTATTGTAGCAGAATTTTCATTTGTTAGGTACTTGGCATGAGAAAGGAAAATATCCGAGCTGGCATTTTTCCATTTTTCTTCTGATGGTGGGAAGTGATCACCAATATCGCCTAAAGCCATCGCACCCAAAAGTCCGTCGGTTATTGCATGTAAGCCAACGTCCGCGTCCGAGTGGCCTTTTAAGGATATATTGCCCGGTATATGCACTCCACATAAGAACATACCAGTTCCATCACATATCTGATGAACATCATACCCAGTTCCGGTGACACTAAACGTAACTTTTTGTACCATATTTCGTTCAGCCCTTTGCAAATCACTTTTTGTTGTAATTTTGAAATTGTCCGGTAACCCAGGAATTGTTTTACAAATCATTCCACTGCGTAGCGCTAGTGTCAAATCATCATGAATATCGTCTTCATTGGCCAATTGATCATATGATTTCATAAGAGAGGAATAGCAAAACCCTTGTGGAGTTTGCATACGTAAAATTTGATTGCGATCGGCATCAGAAGTGATTTCCCCAGATATAGCATCAACATATTTAATGGCATCGACGATCGGCAAGGCTGGAGCGCAGCCCTGTACTTGGTCAAGCATGGTAATAATTGCACTAATAGTGCCTTCATTGATAAAAGGCCGGGCTGCATCGTGTATTAGAACTTTATTTGGTGGTTCATTTTGTAATGATTGCAACCCCGCCAAGACAGATTGGCTTCTTGTAGCTCCGCCATAAACAAAATCAGGATTGGATCCGTTAAACGCTTGCTTCAATAGTTCAAGGTCGGTTTTGGCTATAACAACAATTACTTTGCGAATAAGAGGAGATTTTGCAAACAAATCATAAGTGCGTTTTAAGATAGCTTGGCCATATAGCTTGCAATACTGCTTTGGGATTTCACCCCCAAATCTCGTGCTACTTCCAGCCGCAACAATCACTACATCAGTTTTCATTTATTTGACCTGTTTCCAAATCGTTGCATTCATGGCAACAATAAGCTTGTCCTTAATTACACAGCTATAGTCCATCATGGCATGACAATTCAAATCCAAAATATAACTCTGGATAATCCTGTAGTTCTGGCTCCAATGTCGGGAATTAGTGATTTACCTTTTCGCAAGCTAGTTAGAAAATTAGGTGCAGGCCTTGTGGTAAGTGAAATGACCGCCAGTGAATTGCTGGTGGCTGGACGAAAAGACATGGTGCGCAAAATTGCCAATGATGCTGGCTCAGAGCCTTTTGTTGTGCAACTGGCTGGTAGAGAAGCCAAATGGATGGCACAAGGTGCAAAAATCGCTGCTGATGCCGGAGCACACATAATTGATATAAATATGGGTTGTCCGGCTCGTAAGGTAACGAAAGGAGCATCTGGTTCGGCTCTAATGCGTGACCTTGATCATGCGCTTACTTTAATCAAAGCGGTAATCTCTGCAGTTGAAATTCCGGTAACCTTGAAAATGCGCTTGGGATGGGATCATTTAAGCATAAATGCACCAGAGTTAGCAAAGCGCGCCGAAGAAGCTGGTATATCGCTGATATGCGTTCATGGTAGAACTCGTTGTCAGTTTTATAAAGGTGTTGCTGATTGGTCGATGGTACGACAGGTCAAAGAGGTTATATCAGTGCCTTTACTAGTTAATGGAGATATATGCTCAACAAAAGATGCCAGATCCGCTTTAGATCTGTCAGGTGCTGACGGAGTAATGATTGGAAGGGCGGCTTGTGGCAGGCCGTGGCTTCCTGGACTGATTGCTGATGAATTAGCAGGTAGAGTAGGGCGCGTGCCAACTCTGGAGCAACAGCTAGGTTATTTGCTCGAGCAATTTACCGGTAGTCTTGAATTGTATGGCGCAATAGCTGGAGTCAAAATGTTTCGTAAACATATTACGTGGACTATTGATGCAACTTTTGGGGATGTGACTAACCTGGAGGTTAAGAGCCTTCGTTCAAAGCTTTGCCGTAAGAGCGATGCCATGGAAATTCGTGAAATGCTAAGCGATCTATTCTATGGTAAACACGAGTTGTCAAAAACATGAATGACGAACAAATCATACTAGTAGCAATCGGTGATCAAGCTGGTCGGGCGAGTTTGGCAAAAGACATCTCAGCTTTAGGCTATAAGGTGCGAGCGAGCGATGATTTGTCAATAGTATTAAAAATGACAAAAAAGGGTCAACTTTCCTTGGTTGTCCTTGATATAGATTTGTTTGATTCTGAACGAAATGGCTTTGATGTTCTACAAGAGATAGGTCGTATTGACCCCAAGTGCCCGGTAATAGCATTAGGAGGCGATAATACGGTTTTATCCTCTTTACTGGCTTCACGGTTTGGCGCGATAGATTTCTTTGCAAGGCCATATAGTTTTTCTTCACTGGCCGCGACTATTAAGAGCGCCTTGATGAATGCATCAGAAAAACGTGCCGCAGTTCCAAATAGCTCTATTACTCCTTTGGTCGCAAAGTCCAGCGCAATGCAACAGGTTGTACGAGAGATTACAAATTCTGCACGTTCACGTTTACCGGTATTGATTAGCGGCTCTTCTGGTAGTGGGAAATTCCTAGCGGCTAACCTGATTCATAAATATGGTGAGCATCTAAACAGTCGGTTGCACTGCTTGGTTCCAAGCGTTGATTTAAAGTTGTTAAATAATATAAAAGCCGCTGACACCCTAGTGTTAAGGCGTTTGAATATGTTCTCAGAAGAGGACCAGCACCTGCTCTGTGACTGGTTTGATGTAAATGAACAAGCGGAAGTCCCGGCAAGGGTTATATCTATTTTTTGTAATAAATCCTCAGTAACTACTGTGCCGAAAAATATCATTCCAGAATTGTTAGGCAGACTACAAGTCCTGCATATAAAGCTCCCTGACCTACAACAGCGCCGCGATGATATTAGTGAGTTGGCTAGGGAGTTTTTAGGGCAAGCTTCAAATTACCAAAAAACCTTAAATAAGGAAGCTATAGAGCTGCTGTCAGCTTATTCTTGGAAGGGCAATGCCAGAGAGCTCAAAAATTTAATGTCGCGAATAGCTATCCAGTTTAATTCTCGTGTTATTGACTGTTCGCAAATTCGCCAATCGTTAGAATATCAATTTAACGAGGAGCAAGCGAAACCAGATGTTAGTTTAGTAGTAAAGGCCTTGCTATCATCACAACTGAAACAAGAAAACCTACACCAATTTATTATCGGTGCTGTTGAAAAACCATTATTGGAGATTGCCCTTCAGCAAACGGGAAATAACCAGATTAAAGCTGCAAAGTTACTTGGAATAAATCGCAATACATTTCGCAAAAAAATACAAATGCATCTCTTATCGCAGAAAAAGTGACTATTTCGCAACAACCTGTTGAGTTTACGCAACACATGAGGCAGTGTCAGGGCTGAGTTAGCTTATTTAGGCATTAAAAATATATGAGCGTGTCCAGCAATACAAACCAAGTGGCTGAAAGATTTTCAAAGCCACTAAACATTTTATCCTCAGCTATTTTTGGTGCGCTCTATGCGTTAACAATATCTGTTACGGTTTTGGCTGCTTTTTTTGCTCTTTCGGGAGCAGGGAGGTTAGGCCCCGCAAGTCAACCTCTATATTATATTTTGCTGTTTAATCTGGTTCTAATCATTGGTTTAGCAATTTTTATTGGCATCAAACTATTACGGTTAATGCGCCAATCTTCAACTGATGAATTTGCTCCTAGATTACATGTTCGTTTTGCAACACTATTTAGTGGAGCCGCAATTTTACCAGCAATTATTGTTGGAGCATTTTTTGCAATAGTCTATTCACAAGGTATAGAGAATTGGTTTTCACCGGTTGTTGAAACAGCTGTTAATAAAGCGGCCATTGTTGCCGAAGCCGCGTTTAATGCCGAACGCGACGAGGTTGTTAGCGAAATCAGGCCTATGGCAATTGATTTGAACCAACCTGAAGCCGTGGAGCAATTTGTTGGCGGGCCAATAATTTACACAAATTATTTACGGTTGCAGGCTGAGCATCGATTTTTCCAATCGGCATATATCATTGATAATCAAGGGACTATACTGTCATTAGCAGAATTTGATGGCGCTCCTCCATTTGCAGCTCCAACTATTGAGGCTTTCGAAGCCGCAGACTCAGGAAACATAAATTTACATTTTGAAAATGACCAAAACCTTATACGAGGGCTATACAAACTACAATCATACAATAATGCATATTTATACGTGGCAAGATATGCCACCAGTGGTAGCTTGTTAAACCTAGTGGAAGCGCAAAATGCTAGGATTGCTTATCGAGAAGCTAATTCACAACGAGGGCGTCTTACTCGCTCTTTTGTCCTTGTTTATTTAGAAATTGCACTATTGGTTCTAATTGGCGCGGTTTGGGTTGGGCTGGCTGCGGCAAATCAAGTGGTGCTGCCGATCGGCAGGTTAGCCCAAGCGGCACATCGGGTGCGTGATGGTGATTTGTCGGTGCAATTGTTACCAAGTAGTCAAAATGACGAAGTCGCAAGTCTTACTCGTGACTTTAATGAGATGACTATCAGGCTTGCTACCCAACGCTCAGACTTAATTGCTGCTCATGACATGGCTGAACAGCGCAGGAGTTTTATGGAAACTGTGTTTTCCGGAGTGAGCGCAGGGGTGTTTGGAATCAACCGTAAACTGGATATCACATTGGCAAATCTATCTGCATGTGAATTATTAGATCTTGATGTGGAAAAAATTGCTGGGAAAAACATTTTGCAGATTGTTCCTGTTTTTAGGGATTTGCTCGACCAGCTCGAAGATGCAGCTTTAAGCCCAATTCATAGCGTTGTTGAATTTGAGAGAAAAAACCAACAACTTATTTTGAATGTTATAATAACACCTGATGGAGGTAATGGTTATGTAATTACCTTTGATGATATGAGTAAAATTGTTTCAGATCAGCGTAGTGCAGCGTGGAGAGAGGTTGCGCGGCGTATCGCCCATGAAATCCGTAACCCACTAACGCCTATACAGTTGTCAGCCGAAAGGTTGCGGCGCAAATACCGCAAAGAAATCACGACTAGTCCAGATGTTTTCGATAGGTGTATCAATACAATAATTCGCCAAGTAGGTGATATAGGTCATATGGTTGATGAGTTTTCATCATTTGCCAGAATGCCGCAACCCAAAATCGAGGCTGTTAACTTGGCGAATTTAGTTAAAGAAACAGCATTTGGCCAACAGGTATCGTTTCCAGATGTTGAGATAACAACTGATGATTTGGACTTATCAATAATAGTTGATTGTGATTCTAGGCTTTCTTCACAAGCATTATTGAATATTCTAAAAAATGCAGCAGAATCAACATCTTCAAGCATTAATGGGAAGATAAACCTGAAACCTCATGTGCGAATAAAAACTACAAAATCAGGCAAATATGCATTGTTAGATGTCATAGATAATGGTTCTGGTTGGCCGGATAAGAATCGTCAAAAATTAACTGAACCGTACTTCACAACCAGACAAAAAGGGACAGGCCTTGGTTTGGCAATAGTTAAAAGAATAATGGAAGACCATAATGGGCAGCTTGAGCTACTTGATAGAGATGATGGTAAAACAGGGGCTGTCGCTAGACTTATATTCCCGCTTACAAAACAGGAGGGCATTTGATGTCTGCTGATATACTGATTGTAGATGATGAAGAAGATATCCGTGAACTGATAAGCGGTATCTTGGAGGATGAAGGTTATCAAACTCGAACCGCAGCTAGTTCAGATCAGGCATTGCAAGAGGTGCAAACAAGAAAACCGGCGCTTGTTGTTCTAGATGTTTGGTTGCAGGGAAGTGACATAGATGGAATTGGGGTGCTGGAGGAGGTTAAGCGCCTTGATAGTTCTTTACCTGTTATTTTAATCTCAGGCCACGGGACAATTGAAACAGCGGTCGCGGCTATTCGTAAGGGTGCATACGATTTTGTTGAAAAACCGTTCAAGAGCGAGCGGTTGTTGTTACTGGTTCGACGTGCTCTTGAATTATCAAAACTAAAACGGGAAAATATTGCCCTTAAAGCCAAGGATGTTGCTAATGTAGAGTTGATTGGTGACTCTTCGAAAATTAACACAATCCGACAAATTGTTCAAAAGGTAGCTCAAGCAAATTCAAGAGTAATGGTTCTTGGCGGCATGGGAGCTGGCAAGGAAACTATTGCTCGGGCAATTCACTTGCAATCACATCGAGCTGATGGGGAATTTGTAGTGGTAAATGCTGCTACTCTTGATCCTGAATCTGTTGAGCGTGAATTGTTTGGGATTGAAGACAGCTGTGGAAGAACGACTAAAACCGGTTTGTTTGAGCAAGCTCATATGGGAACCTTATATATCGATGAGGTAACAGATATGCCCCTGCAAACACAGGGAAAAATACTAAGAATACTCGTTGGGCAGAGGTTCAGGCGCTTAGGAGGGCAACACCCAGTAGATGTGGATGTTAGGGTTATAAGTTCCTCTTCAAGAAACCTACAATCAGAAATTTCTTTGGGTAAGTTCAGAGAGGATTTGTATCATAGGTTAAATGTTGTTCCGGTTGTCGTGCCATCACTAATTGAACGCCGCGAAGATATTCCTGATCTGGTGCGGTTTTTTGCAGACAAGATTTGTACTAGCTCTGGGCTGGTGAAAAGAAAAATTGGTGATGATGTTATGGGGTGGATGCAGGCGGCTGATTGGCCTGGGAATGTACGACAGTTACGTAATTATGTTGAGAGACTGATGATATTGGCCGATGGACCAAATGGGCAGGCTATTACATTGTCGCATATTCCGGATAATAACGAGACCACTAATGAACAAAGCGGAATTAGTGTAGAGCGCCTTGTGTCATTATCTTTGCGTGACGCTAGGGTTGAATTTGAGCGTGAATATTTGAATGTTCAAATCAGCCGCTTTGGAGGTAATATTTCAAAAACAGCAAGTTACATAGGAATGGAACGATCTGCGTTGCATCGGAAACTTAAAACTCTTGGTATCGGTTCAAGCAGGAATTCAACCCCGGGAGAGGGCTAATGAAAGTAATCATTTGTGGAGCAGGAAGAGTTGGTTACGGTATTGCGCAGAAGCTTTGTGCTGAAAACAATGAAGTAACTGTAATTGATATCTCAGCCAAACTTGTACAGAAAATAAGTACCAATCTTGATGTTAGGGGAGTCGTCGGTCATGGATCACATCCCGATGTGCTGGTGCGTGCAGGTATTAAATCCACCAATATGATAATTGCAGTCACTCACTTAGATGAAGTTAACATGGTTGCCTGTCAATTGGCGCATTCTTTATTTAACGTTCAAACGAAAATAGCCAGAATAAGAGCAAAAAATTATCTTGAAAAAGCTTGGCGTGACTTATTTTCACAAAACCATATGCCAATTGATGTGATTATTTCCCCTGAAGAGGAAGTCGCTAAAGCTGTTATGCAAAGGGTCACTACTCCTGGAGCATTCATGAACACCCCATTTTCAAAGGGTAAGGTTAGCTTGCTTGGTGTTCGATTGCTTGATAATTGTCCGGTTTCTAACACCCAGTTATCACAACTAACGGAATTGTTTCCTGATCTTAACTCTATGGTCGTTGGCGTTAAACGAGCTGGCAAACTGTTTGTACCAAAAGGTGAGGACCAAATACTAGCAGGAGACGAAATATATGTTATTTCTCATACAGATCAAGTAGCGCGCACACTAGATATATTAGGTAGAAATGAAGATCGTGGCCGAAAAATTGTCATGATTGGGGGCGGAAATATTGGGGTCAACCTAGCTCAAGAGCTTGAACACCTGCCAGGCGTAAGAGTGCGAATGATTGAGATCGATAAAGAAACTGCACAAAAGGCCTCGATTGCACTCAAGAAAACTGTGGTTTTACACGGCGATGGCTTGGATAGAGATACGTTAATAGAGGCGGGGGTGAACGAGGCTGATATAGCCATTAGCTTGAGCAATGATGATAGGGTAAATGTTCTGTCAGCTGGCCTTGCCAAAGAAGCTGGCGTGCGAAGGTCCTTGTGTTTGGTAAATGATAGAACATTGGACTCATTAAAAGAACCATTAGGTGTCGATGTATTTATTGATCCACGAGAAACCACTATCTCGATAATTTTACAACACGTCCGTCGTGGACGCATCATTTCAGTGCAAAGTCTAGAGGATGGTAAAGCTGAGGTAATAGAGGCGCTGGCTCTTACTACCTCGCCCTTAGTAGGGCGACCTTTACGGGATTTGGATATACCAGATGGTATCCGTGTTGGGGCGGTTACTCGTGATGGAGAAGTGCTATTCCCAAGTGGTTCTTTTATTATCAAGCCTGATGACCATGTGATTTTATTTGTTGAGCAATCTGAAATACCTGCTGTCGAAAAGATGTTCCGAGTAAGCAAGGATTATTTCTAAAACTGATTTAAGGTCGCTTAGCGTTTTAATTCTATTGTTAAGGGGGAATTGAAAATAATAACTATATTGAGAATTCTTTCTTTTGCCTGCTTTGGCTTGTCCGCTTTATCATTTATCAGCGTTGGCATAGCTATAGGGTTTTCTGAACCATCGGCTGTTATGGCTTTTGGCTTTTGTGGATTTGTTAGCGGCAGTGTTGGCGTGATTTTTTCTTTGATTGTCAGAGGATCGGAAATACAGCTTTCTAGTCGTAAATCGATAATTTTACTTATTTCTTTTTGGCTTTTTATGCCGTTATTGGCAATGATTCCAATCATGGAGGTTAACGCTTCTGAAGGGTGGATCCGGGCGTATGTTGATACAATTTCGCATTTCACTACCACTGGAGCGAGAATTTATACAATTAACCAATTACCTGTTTCATTTGAGTTTTGGCACGCAGGATTACAATGGCTTGGCGGTTACGCCTCCATTGTGATGGCATTGTTGGTACTGGCTCCATTAAATATGACAGCCCCCGGTGTGCATAGATCACCATTTCTTACTATTGAAAAAGGTAATGTTGCTGGTCGCATAAAGCTAATTTGTTGGAGTATGTTAATTGTTTATGCTGGGGTTTCGCTAGTCATTCTAATAATGATGATTATTTCTGGAACTGATATTTATGATGCTATACTGCTAACAATGGGATCGATTTCCACTGGAGGCTATACGCCCTATGGAAT
>JAKITZ010000016.1 GCA_021647805.1 Robiginitomaculum sp. | reverse complement strand
GGGAAGAAGTCAATTCCTTCGCGTGGGCTTGCGTGGACGGCTGTGCCGATCACCACGGTGTCGCCGTGCTGAACGAGAACCGCACCGCCAGCTTGTTTGGCCAAACGTCCGGTTTCAATGCTTAGGGTACGACCCGCCAGTTCGATTTCTACTCTGGTTATTGCCATGATATGACAGTCCTTTTTTTTTGAAAATATATTTAGTTTAAGTAAATTTTGTAAAATTTCAATTTTTTGTGTTTAAAAATTCAATATATTATTCTAAAAAATAATACCATTTTCAAGCAAATGCTGACAACATTCTACAATTTGTTCTTCATATTTTTGGTGTTCACGGCAGGTGTTTGCGAAGAAATTGTTTATCGAGGGTTTGCAATTTCTTCCATGGCGAGGATTGGCGTGAACAAATGGGTAGCCTTAGCAATTGCTGCATTTATATTTGTAGGTATTCATGGTTTTAATGCTTATTCCAATCGTTTTTTATTCCTGTTTGGCGGCGGAATTGTTTTTGGGTTGATGTACCTAGTAAGTAAGAGGCTTCTTCCCTCGATTATTATACACTTGGCTATAAATTTATCAGCAATGATGGCAATATTGGGAGCTGAATTATAAAATAACCTTTACTATAACACGCGAATACATTCGGTATAAAATTACAAGGCCGGAGATAGGTAAAATCTGGATGTGTTCAACAAGATCAATAATTGATTGCGCGGGCTTATGTGCATTATTCAAAATCCCTGTCCGGTAAGGTTCCGACAAATCGCCCAAAGGCTTCAAATGCGTCAAGGCTGGCATCTTCGGCGCCGGGAACTATTCCGGTGACGTTCAAATATCCATGTGGCATTCTGGAAAAATGCAACGCCTTGATCCGCACGCCTTGCGCCGCCAACATATCACCATAGGCCTTGCCTTCGGCATGCAAAGGATCAAGTCCGCAAGTGACAATCACCGCTGGCGCCAATTTGTTCGATAAAGATCCTAATATCGGCGATAGTCGCGGATCATGCAGATCAGCACCTTTGGCAAAATGTTTGCGAATTGCGTTTAATGCCGGTTTTCCCAAAATATGAGCGTCGGCAGATTTACGTTGTTTTGAGCTGGTTTCAATCAACTGTAGCAACGGAAACAATAATAATTGCGAGTGTAAAACAATACCGTTTTGTAACCCCCATTGCGCCAGCCACGCACTTAGCATGCCGCCAGCACTATCGCCACCGACCGAGATCAACCCCGGATCCATGCCTAGTTCTGGTGCATTGGCAATCGCCCACAGCAAAGCATCTTGAGCGTCATCATGAGCAGCTGGAAATGGGTGTTCCGGCGCAAGGCGATATTCAATGCTAAGCACTCTGATCCGCGCTGCTGCTGCCAATCGGCTTACTGCATTATCATATCCGGCAATATCACCAACGATAAAACCGCCGCCGTGAAAAAACACCAGACCTTGCCCGGGAGCATGACCGGCAGCCATTGGCGTATAAAGCCGTGCTGGTAACTTGCCGCCGCTACCTGGAATTAACAGATCGCGAACCTCTGCCATTTTCGGAGCTGGTTTTTCGATTTTTTGCTTGGAAGCGGAAAATGCCTTTCTAGCCATACGAATAGTTTTTTCACCAAGATCATCACTGATCTGGGTGAAAGCTCCATTAAACAGGTCAAGAAAATTTTGTGCCATAGATGATCTTATGCTTTGCGGGGATTAGTGCAAAGTTATTTGTTTGGTTTTTTGTAAATGACCGCCAAGTGCATCGGCGATCACCGATTGTAAAGCTTGCCAAGCGTTGATGCGCCGTTGATCGCCAACTTCACGCATTTGCGCAATAGCTATTGCGGTCATGTCAAATGCGTCATTGCCGTGACGTTCGACCAGTATCCAGGCGATTTTGCGTAATTCATCAGCGGTAATATTTGTTGCGGGCATTTAGCTCTCCTTGAATTATAGAAGAAGAACTAGCAAGCCCTAGGCCAGTTATTAGGTGTTGTTTTTATTGAACAAATATGACCTTCCAAGGTGAGAAGCTCGGCAAAAATCTCCGCTAGAAACGATATGACCCGGCGATTATATCCTGTTCAATTTTTTTGGTTAGAGGTATATAATCTTGGTTGGCGTTATCGATAATAAACAATGGATCCTTGATTTTGCTTAGGGAAAAACCATCAGCCACAAGTTCGGTTTTTTTGAACTTGTAAGTCCCGGTGGTTTCGGCATTTTTAACCAGCCGCAAAAACAATGGCCTTGCATAAACCGGAAGGTTTTCTTGTAAATGGCTATATAAAGCCTTGCCATCAAGCACACCATCAATCGACAAAGCCGCCATGCCAGCTCTGCCATCGTATTTTGGAACTTTTACCCCATAGACATTGGCCAATTGCATACCAGCAAAACTGCTTAAAACTGCGGCCACTTCACCAGTGGCAACATTTTGTGCCATCCAGCGAAAAGTATCACCGATCCGATCGACAAAATAATAATAGGCGTGACGGTCTCTTCTCATTAGATCGCCAGTACGAAAATAACGATCACCTTTTTCGAAAACATCGGTCAGTATTTTTTTCTTGGTGTCCTTAGCATTGCCATAACCTTCAAATAAAAACCGTGGATCATTAGGATCAATTCGGCCAATGGCCTCACCGGTGATGCCGGCTTTTACTGGCTGACAAAACCCGTCTTTTCCGCGAACTACTTCTCCGGTTTCAAAATTATGTTCCACCAGTTCCAGATTAAAGGCTTTTTTCACATACCATGGAATGCGTCCCATAGCACCTACTTTGCCATCGGCGTTCATTAAGCCAACATTACCCTCGGTCGCCCCATAGAACTCGGCGATAGTTTTAACGCCGAACCGTTGCTTGAACTCTATCCAAACCTCCGGGCGCAAGCCATTACCTAGCATGGCGCGGATTTTATGTTTTTTGTCAAATTTTCCGGGTTTGGTATTGATCAAGAAACGACATATTTCACCAACATAAGTAAACAAAGTGGCTTTGTTACGATAGGCGGTTTCCCAAAAATTCCGTGCCGAGAATGATCTTTCAATGATCAATGCGCCGCCATTCATCAAGGCAGTGCCAACACCGCAAAGGCCACCAGTTGCATGGTATAATGGCAATACCATCATCATGCGGTCGGTCTTTTTTGCACCCATTGCCGCACTAAAACTGTGGGCGTAACGCTGGGCACGAACGTGTGAGACTTTGACTGATGTTGGTAGGCCCGTTGTGCCCGATGTGAACATTTAAAGCAATGTATCACGAGCTTGGATACCAGCACGTAAACTGCGATCGGGGCGGGTGTCATGGCTGGCATTTATTGCGGCATCGAAGTCTTTTTCGGCGTGGTCTTCGCCATCAAACGTCCACAGCGGTAATTTTTCTGGCAAGTGCTTCATTGCTGATTTAGCGATTTTAATCAGTTCTGGCTCGCATAATACTGCTTTGCTATCGGCAACAGATAAACAATGAGCCAAGCCTTTGCCAGTAAGCAGGTCATTGACCAAAGCTGCATATACTCCAGCTTTGGACAAGCCAAACCAGATGGCCACATACTCTAGTCTATTGCGTGAAAAAAGAGCCAAAGTATCACCGGGGGTAAAGCCGGCACTTACCGCCCAATTAGCCACCCGATTGGCATAAGCGTCAAATTCCCCATAAGTCCATTTTTGACCCCCACAAATAAAAGCCAGCCGGTTTTCGTGTTGGTCTATTATTTGTTCTAATTCGTCGGTTATTAGAAAGTTTGAGCTCGGATCAATATGTGATATTTTTTTTAATGTACCCAACATGGTGCGGATAAAATTAAATTCACGTCGTATGCTGGAAAATGGGTTCATTAGGTTCAACTTCTCATTATTATACTTCATCGACCCAAAAAGTGGGAACCGGTTTTTGGTTAAATTGATGGATCACAAATATCAAGCTAGCGGCTGCCAACTGATTCGGTCAAACATAATCGGCAAGAAAAAAGCTCCTTGTCGTTACAACAAGGAGCTTTTTATTCGGTGCAATGGAGAATGTAGCGAAACACGCTTTCATTCAGTTAATATGATAGCAAAAGCCATGCCAGTTGTAATGTGTAGTAATTTGATACAGCTGATTTAACTGGCCATTTTTAACGGCTCGTCGGCTTCTTCAAGAAACTCTTCGCGAATCGGTCTTGGTGTTCCGAACAAGTGACCTTGTGCATAGCTGGTATTGATCTCTAGCAATTCAACTACGCTGGCTTCGTCTTCGACCTTTTCGCCGATCAACTCGATACCAAAGCCGGCCAAGTATGGAACCATGTCTTCTACTCGAATATCCGGAGCAGCAGGTAATGCGCCGCCAGTTGATGAATGTATTGCGGTTAATAACATCTCGGCACTGACTTTTAGGAATTTAACACCGGCTCGTTTCATATCAGCTAGATCAAAATCCATGGTTTGAACCTTGTCTATCGAAAACCTAAAGCCAAAGTCTGCTAGCCTAGACATATTGCGAGCTTCGGTGACCGAGCGTTCGGTAAACTCTTTTTGCCCGATCTCGAAAACCAATGATCCGGCAAGATCAGAGTTCTTACGCATAAAATCAAGGAATTGCGGGAAAAACTCTTCATCACCTAATGAGTGCGGCGATATATTACAGACAATTCCAATGCGCCGATCTTTTTGGGTTAAGCGACGGACAATTTGCACACAACGAAACAATAGCAAATTATCAACCACTGATATCAATCCCGCTGGTTCGGCAACTTTGATAAAATCCGCCGGCATAATCACATTGTTTTCATGATCGCGCAGTCTGGTGAAGCTTTCATAATAGTAGATTTTGCGTTGCGGTAATGAGACAATCGGCTGTAAGTGCAGCTCAACTCGTCCGGCCTCCAAAGCCTCTCTTACTAGGGTTAGCATTAAGTGCTTATCATCAGTACCTTGCACCTGATCAAGTTTAGCAGCTCCAACTCGTGCTGTTTCCGCTAGCCGAGTGTTAAAGTCATCGCCCATTGTTTCAATCATTTGTTCAATTACTTGTACTTCAGAGACAATAGCATGGTTGCGGTGAATGCTTTCTTCTTTGACTAACGACGAAAGCCCGGACAGTTCCTCATAAGCATCGTCTAATTTGACCGAAAGCTCAAAGTTTGATTGTCGTAAATTATCGATACTGGTTTTTATCTCTTTAGTTTCAATTTTTCGAGCCGCAAAAGCATGGGCTTGTGTGGCACTTAAAAATATCAAAGCGCCCATAGCCGCAGCATAGGCAATACTTACATCCATAACCCGATACAGAGCCAAAGATGTGACTATTGCCAGCAAGCCATAAATGGCGGCAAACATAATTGTGGTATATCTACCCATTATTGGTTCCAGCGTGATAAAACAAAGTTGCTATAAACTCACCCGATCATGGTTTCCAAGATGTTAATTTTTTGTGTTTCAGGGGTAAGAACTGCAATATAAATAGTTTGCTTTCTTGACCGTTTATCCGCATTTGGTTAGGCGAGGTTAAGTTAAATGAAGAGAATTTGAAAATGAGTGAACTTACGTCTTTAGCTAATAACCATAAAGCATGGCCGTTTGAGCAGGCGCGTTTGCTCTTAAAGCGCCTGGCCAGGCAAGGGCGAAGCAGTGGCGAGGTTGTATTTCAAACCGGTTATGGGCCTTCTGGCCTGCCGCATATTGGTACTTTTGGCGAAGTGGCGCGAACATCGATGGTTCGTCATGCTTTTGAGGTAATGAGTGATGGCGCATATAATACGCGGTTAATTGCTTTTTCCGATGATATGGACGGGTTTCGCAAAGTACCTACGAATTTACCACAGCAAGAAATGCTTGAGCAACATTTGGGGTTGCCATTATCAAAAGTACCTGATCCTTTTGGTACTCATGAGAGCTTGGCTGCTCATAATAATGCACGCCTTTGTGCATTTCTGGATCAATTTGGCTTTGATTACGAATTTGCTTCTTCAAGCGATTATTATCAAACAGGCAGGTTTGATCAGGCTTTGACAACAATGCTGGAGCGGTTTGATAAGGTAATGGCCATTATGTTGCCCAGCCTTGGCGGTGTTCGTCAGGCAACATATTCGCCGTTTTTGCCGATAAGCCCGATAAATGGGCATGTTCTACAAGTGCCGACTTTGGCGCGTGATGTTAAAGCTGGAACCATTACATTTGAAGATGTTGATGGTCAAAAAAAGGAAGTACCGGTAACTGGCGGTAATGTAAAAGTTCAATGGAAGCCGGATTGGGCTTTGCGGTGGACGGCGCTTAATGTTGATTATGAGATGTCTGGTAAGGATCTAATTGAATCGGTACATCAGTCCTCGAAAATTTGCCGGGCTTTGGGTGGTACTCCACCGGACGGGTTTAACTATGAGTTATTTTTGGACGAAAACTCCGAGAAAATTTCCAAATCAAAAGGCAATGGCTTATCGGTTGAAGAATGGTTGAAGTATGGCTTGCCGCAAAGCTTGTCACATTTCATGTATCAGAAACCTAAAACCGCAAAAAAATTATTTTTTGATGTAATTCCCAAAAACACCGACGAATATTTGCAACATTTGAACGCCTATGCGGATCAAGATGACAAAGCCAAGCTAGGTAATCCGGTTTGGCATATCCACAATGGCAATCCGCCTTCGAGCAACTCACCAATTTCGTTTTCTTTATTACTCAATCTGGCATCAGTGGCTTCGGCAGAAAACAAACAGCAAATGTGGGGGTTTATCTCGCGCTACTTGCCTGATGCCGATGCTAAATCCCACCCTTTGCTGGATCAGTTGGCTGGTTATGCGATTGCCTATTTTAATGATTTCGTTCGGCCAACGAAAAAATACCGATTGGCCACGACACAAGAACGCTCTGGTTTAGAAGATTTGTTAAAGAGATTATCTGCTTTGCAACCGGGTGAAAATGACGGCCAAATAATTCAGTCAGAAGTGTTTGCCGCCGGCAAAGCGGCAGGGTTTGAAAACCTGCGTGACTGGTTTAAGGCTTTGTACGAGGTGTTGTTGGGGCAAAGTTCCGGCCCAAGATTTGGATCATTTGTGGCAATTTTTGGCCGTGAAGAAACTATTGAATTGATCCAGAAAGCTTTGGATGAAAAATTGGTTTAGGAAAAACCTGTTCGATCACAGTTGCGCGAGGTGTCTGGCGCTATTGATTGGCTAGTGTAAAAGAGACGAAATTTGTTTGCCGTTTATAGTGGAGTATTTAAGTGCGCTCGTTACTGATTGGGTTTTTATTGTTGGTTATGCCCGTCGCCACAGCGATGGCTGCGCCAGCCAATGTGGTGCAAACCGATAATGCCAAGGCAACGCTGATTAGCGAGCGTCAAAACATTTCTGCTGGAGATAAGTTTTATCTGGCACTGGAAATGGACTTGCGCGAGCATTGGCATAGTTATTGGATCAACCCCGGTGCTGCCGGCCTGCCAACAGAAATTAAATGGCAATTACCACCGGGTTTGGTGGCTGGCGATATTATGTGGCCGACACCAAAGGCAATTTATCTTGGCGAGCTGGTCAATTATGGTTATGAGGGCAAGACCTTGTACCCGATACCATTTACCGCGACGGCCGATTTCGACGCCAGTGTCCCAATTACCATTACCGCCAATACTAGTTGGCTGGTGTGTAAAGACATTTGCATACCAGAGGGCGCAATACTTAAACTGACCCTTAATCAAGGCGCAGCAGAGATGCCGTTTAATGGGAAAAGTATCAAAAATGCACTGGCTGGTTTGCCACCGATATTGCCTGTCGAGCAATTGCAAGGCGGCTTTACGGTTGGTGGTGAACATATCCGGTTTAGCTTTGTTGGCGACGCGGTTAGCAACATAAAACGCGGCAAAAGATATTTGCGGTTTTTTCCAGTTGATATTGGAATGGTCAAACATAACGATCCACAAATTGCCAGCTTTGGTGAACAGGGGTTTTCTTTATGGAGCAAAACCGGTTTTCGCGCCAAGCGGGACAAGTTACAATCACTAGACGGTGTTTTGGTAATTGGCGAGGGTAGATCAGCCAAAGCATGGACAGTGAACTTAACCGAAAACTTTGCACCAGCTGCTACTGGTTTTGATCTGGCGCCGGATTTGCGAATTACTCCGAAGGCCATCAAAGGCGGTTTGCTTTTGGCATTGTTATTGGCATTTATCGGCGGCGTTTTGCTTAACTTAATGCCTTGTGTGTTTCCGGTCTTGTCGATGAAAGTCATGGGCTTTGTTTCGGCGGCGCATGAAGAGGCGGCAAAGATCAAAAAACACGGATTGTTTTTCCTCGTAGGTGTTTTGGTCTCGTTTTTATTGCTGGGCGGTTTATTATTGGCATTAAAAGCCGGTGGCCAACAAATCGGTTGGGGGTTTCAGCTACAATATCCGCCATTTGTCGCGGCAATAGCCGTATTGTTTTTTGTCATAGGTCTTAACTTTCTCGGGCTTTTTCAAATTGGCGGGCAGTGGACAGGAATTGGCAGTAAGCTAACCAAAGGCAATGGTAATGCTGGTGCGTTTTTTACCGGCGTATTGGCAGTAATAGTTGCTTCGCCATGTACCGCGCCGGCGATGGGCTGGGCGATGGGCTATACATTGACTCAAAGTGCGCCCGGGTCATTATTGATATTTGCCAGCCTTGGTCTGGGCTTTGCCGCACCATTTACCTTACTTAGTTTTTACCCTGCTTTGTTACGCAAATTGCCAAAGCCCGGAGCCTGGATGCAAAGGTTTCATCAATTTATGGCCTTTCCAATGTTCGGGGCGGCGATCTGGTTGGTTTGGGTATTAGGATCGCTTGAGGGCATGATTGCAATAGCTGCAATGTTGATAGCGTTCTTGTTGATTGCTTTTGCTTTTTGGTCACTAAAGGGAAAGATATTTGGTAAAATAATGGCTGGCATCGCCTTTATTGCTGCGATTATCATGGTGTTTAATGGCTTTGCCGATCGTGATGTTTCGGGCTTAAAGCCGCAAAGCTGGTCGCCGGAACTGGTGCAAAGTCTGCAAGACGAGGGAAAAGTGGTGTTTGTCGATTTTACCGCCGAATGGTGTGTTACCTGTCAGTTTAACAAACGCACTTCTTTATCCGGCAAAAAAGCCGCAGAAACATTTGCTAAATATAATGCGGCGTTTCTGGTTGCCGACTGGACAGCTAGAGATGATCGTATCGCTTCTGAGCTGGCAAAGTTTGGCCGAGTGGGCGTGCCGCTTTATCTGGTTTACTCGCCAGTAAATCCCGAACCGATGATCTTGCCGGAAATATTAACTCCTAAAGTTGTCGAACAGGCTTTGGCCAAGCAACGAGAGCAAGCGAGCAAATAATAATTTGGCTGTGTTTTGTTGCCGATTTTGATCTTAAGCCTAATGTTATTATACGGCTTATCCGGGTGATCCAGTTTTCGACCGTTCACACCGGCTCCACCTACAAGGATGGATCCCATGTCAAGCACGAGATGACGGCGTTTTGGTGTTTGCATGCGAGATCTAACTAGGTGCGACTGCGCCTCGGCCGGTCAGGCCGCCTGTCGGAGGTCATTGCGAAGCAATCTGACCGCGAGACAAAAGCAGGGTGAATAAGAGTTACGTGACCCTTCTTGCCTACCCCTTAATTAGCACTCATTGGCAAAGGTCGCCCTTAAAACTAGGGTTCATTGGCAAAGAATTAGCACTCATTGACCCTTACCGACACTTGGACAACGGGGATAAGTTTCAGCCATGCCCGTGTTAACAGCCATTTGCTATAATGATGGTGCAAGTGGCCGGTACATGGTCATTTGCGGCTCTTTGACATGGTGAATACATAAAGAACTCAATGAAACATGGGTTTTGGTGAAATATGCAAAGGAATTTATAACAGCAACAAACCCTTTATTGCCGAGCCTTTGTAAGTTCTATCCACTGGGGAAAACCATAAAGTATAGTTTAACTTACCGTAATTACAGAAAGTTCACGCATCTGAGTATTGGCGATCGCTAGTTTTGCCAATGTCCAATCACCTTTATCCAACTCCTCAAGCGCACTTTGATTATGTTCTACCACTCGTGCATTTATCTCAATAAACGAGGCCATCGCTTTTGCTGTCCAATTGCGATCAGGGTTTTTAATGCCGCCAGCCAAACTACCAGATAAAAGCGTAATATGCGACATTGCCGCGCGGGTTAATCGTTGCTGTGCGCGGTAAAAATCTTCTATCAAGCGCCTGACCGCTAAACGATCCCAGTGATCATTGGCCTCCAATGTACTGGCCGCTCCGCGCAACCGGTCAAACCAGAAAACATCACCAAAGCCATGATACAGAC
The DNA here is from genome assembly GCA_021647805.1 of Robiginitomaculum sp. Taxonomy (GTDB): domain Bacteria; phylum Pseudomonadota; class Alphaproteobacteria; order Caulobacterales; family Maricaulaceae; genus Robiginitomaculum_B. Next base: position 7,275 of record JAKITZ010000016.1, on the reverse strand, counting down.
AAGCAACCGATAGCAATGGCCAGTTCTCCTTACTCGCCAGATCAATTATATCACTAGCAGATATTAAGGTTCTAAGGCGACTTATTTTTGAGGCCAACGGCTTAGGAACCCCAAGGTCGAGCAATAATTGATTGCGGTCAGCAGATTTATCCACCTCATACTGCGATAAAAATTTATCAACATTGGTACCCATTTCACTAATGCCATCACCATAAGCATCAAGCATCGAACCTAGTCCGTCTTTGATCATATTTGGCCTTCTGGCAACCCAATATGTCTGGCGGCGTAAAACGCTCATTATTTCAAAATGGGCCGAATAAATTGCTTTTGAGCTTATTTGATTATCAAGTAAATTGGTTTCTTCTACCAACTGCTCATAACCATATAACTGGCGAACACCCTCAAAACACAACGCCGCCACATCAGAGGTCACACCAGCACTGCCGCACAAGCGATACGAAAAAGTAGGCCCTCCACGGTCAATCATGTCATTGGCTAGTATTGTTGCAACGATTTCACGGTGCAAACGGTGGCCAGAACGTTCGACTTTAAACTCATGTACACCTTTTGGAAAATATTGACGCAACATAGTGGCGAAATGCGGATCATCAACACTTGTTCCAGCGACCAGGTCTTCAACCAATGTGTTTTTGGCATAAGCCATTAAAGTGGCAATCTCAGGCCTAGTCATACCCGAGTCATTATTAAACCTTGTTGCTATTTCATCAGCATCTGGAAGGTCTTCTACTTCGCGATCAAGGCGACCTTCATCCTCTAACTGATCCATAAACCGACCATAAGCGTCCATGTCCCTTTGCGCCGTCACTTCAGCCAAAGAAAGAGTAAGGGTTTGCGTGTAATTATGAGCCAGAACATTCCTTGCAACATCATCAGTCATGCTGGCCAGCACCTTATTACGTTGCTCTGTATCCAGTTTCCCGGAGCGTACTGCACTGTTTAACAGAATTTTTAAGTTTACTTCATTATCAGAAGTATCAACTCCAGCGGAATTATCCACAAAGTCAGCATTTATCCGTCCGCCATTTTTGGCAAAAACAATTCGTCCGCGATGGGTAATGCCAAGATTAGCACCCTCACCAATAACCTTTGCCTTAACTTGATCGGCATTGACTCTAATTATATCATTTGCTTTATCGCCAGCTTCCCAGTTTTGCTCTTCTACGGATTTAATATAAGTACCGATACCACCGAACCATAACAGCTCGGTATCAGCTTTAAGCAAAGCACTCATTAGCTCGTTCGGGGTGGCGCTAGATCCACCAAGGCCTGTTAATTTTTGCATTTGCTTTGATAGCGAAATAGCCTTTGCCGAGCGCGAAAACACTCCGCCACCAGCTGAGATCAATTTAGTTTCATAGTCTTTCCAGCTTGAACGCGGCATATCGAATAACCGCTTACGCTCAGTCCAGTTCTTAACCGCATCCAACGGATCAGGATCAATGAAAATATCTCTATGATCAAATGCTGCTACTAACCGGATTTCTTTCGACAATAACATGCCATTGCCAAATACATCGCCGGACATATCGCCGACACCTATTACCGTAAATGGCTCTTTTTGAGTGTTCTTTCCCATTTCCCGGAAGTGTCTTTTTACTGCTTCCCACGCCCCTTTGGCAGTAATACCCATTTTCTTATGGTCATAACCAACCGAACCACCAGAAGCAAAGGCATCGCCAAGCCAAAACCCGTATTCTTCGGCCAGAGAATTAGCAATATCGGAAAAAGTAGCGGTTCCCTTATCAGCAGCAACCACCAGATATGGGTCTTCGCCGTCCCAAACCACGGTATTTTCCGGGTGAACAACCTCGCCAACATCATCTAAAGTATCGGTTACGTCCAAAAGCCCGCGAATAAACGTCTTATAAGAAGCCACGCCCTCTTGCATGAACGCTTCACGATCATCGGACTTTGGTAATAGTTTAGGAAAGAAACACCCCTTGGAGCCAACCGGCACAATGACTGAATTTTTCACTTGTTGTGCTTTGACCAAGCCCAATACTTCGGTGCGAAAGTCCTCTCTGCGATCAGACCAACGCAATCCGCCTCTGGCTACCGGGCCAAAGCGTAAATGCACACCCTCTACCCTTGGTGACCAGACGAATATCTCCCGATACGGTTTTGGTCCTGGCAAGGTCGAAAGCTCACGAGAAGCAATTTTGATTGAGATTCTTGATAATGGCTGTCCATCTTTGTCTTGTTGGTAAAAACTGGTGCGTGAAATAGCACAAATAAGCCGCATTAAACGGCGCAACACCTTATCATGATCAAGACTTGGAACTGAATTTAGTTCGACAGAAATCGTTTCAATAATTTTTGCCTGATCTGTTTCTCGAGTCGCCAAACTTGCTTTATTTTCTGGACAGAAGCGCGTACTGGCCAATTCTAGCAACAGTTCGGCAATTTTCGGGTTTTCCGCTAAGGCCTCTTCTTGCACAAATTGGCTTGGGTCAAGACCTGATTGTTGGCGATATTTGGCGCAAGTTCGCAAAAATGCCACAGAGCGCCAATTCACTCCCAAAGACAAAATAAGCCTATTAAAACCGTCGTTTTCCGATTTTCCAGCCCAGATCGCTACAAATGCGTCTTCAACCGGCTGTTTAATCAGATCCAGATCAAGCGGCTCGCCATCAACCATATCTATTTCAAACGCATGAACCCAAACAACATCTCGGTTATAGCGACTAATAGGAAAACTAGCCTCGCTCATCACGTTTAAGCCCATTTCCTCAAACATAGGCATTACCGATGACAAATTTAAACATTCACGCGGGTGATACAGTTTAATGCGCATTGCCGATGGACGATTACGGTCAGTGCGATAAATATGCGCCAATATACCCGTGTCATCAATTAACTGCTCTATTTTGATAACATCATCTAATGCCTGACGAGCAGTAAACGCTTCACGGTAAGCAGCCGTAAAAGCCTTGCGATAGATTAAAACCTGACCTTGCAACTTTTTGGAAGCACCGGCCTCTCTAGCCCTGGTTTCCAGTCGGTCATGCCATGAGCGCGACATTTCAACCAATTGTTTTTCCATCTGTTCAAGATCAGGGTCTTGGTAATTGTCCGGATCAAGCCCGATGACATAATGCACCCGCGCCAAGGGGCCTTCGCCAAAATGTGGATAATAGGCGGATAATCTACCGCCATAAGCCAGCTTTAATATCTCGCCAAAGCTTTCACGTATCTGGGTGTTATATCTCTCACGCGGGACAAATACGAACACCGAAACAAAGCGGTTAAATTGGTCGCGGCGGACAAATAATTTTGGTCGCGGACGGTCGAACAAGTGTAAAATTCCACGGGAAATTTCCAACAGGTCTTTTTCGCTGATCTGAAACAATTCGTCTCGAGGGTAATTTTCAACGATGTTTTGCAAGCGTTTGGTGTTATGAGTTCCAGCGCCCCGTTGCGCCCGAACCAGCACACGGCGCACTTTACGCCGGATTAGTGGCACATCCCTGGCCATCCGATCATAAGCTTCGGCGGTAAACAATCCGACAAACCTAGTTTCACCGATTATTTTCCCAGCTTCGTTCCAGCGCTTAACGCCGATATAATCCATATACACTTGTCGGTGAACTCGCGAACGCATATTCGATTTGGCGACCACAAGTGGTGTTGTATTGTTGACAAAATTTGAATCTGCTGCTGCCAATAAGGAAGGCTCTGAGCCACGGCGCAAAACACTAGCTTCATCATTACGTAAAATACCCAATCCTGTTCCAGCAACAATATCTGGCTCGGCTGATCGTAAGTTTCCTTCTTCGTCCGTTGGGAACACATATTGCCGCGCACCTAGAAATGCAAAATGCTCATCACGAAGCCAGCGTAAAAACTCTATGCATTCAACCACCTCTTCTTCTGGTGCTGCAGATGGCGCATTATGTAGTTCTTCAATCGCCCGGTTCATGGCTTCGCGCATTGCCATCCAATCGCCAGTAGCAAGAGCTACATCTGACAAGGTCTTTTCGATTTCAAGCAATAGGTTTTTGCGATCAGTATCGCTAAGCGTCTCGAGATAAACTTGGATAATTGATTCGCGAATTACCGGAGCCGTTTCAGATCGTGGGCCATCATCCGTGCGCCCAAGATCAAAAACCGGATGGAACATGGCTCTGGTTTGCACACCTTGGCGCGCCAACTCTCCCATTACCGAATCAACTAAAAACGGTTTGTCACCAGTGACAATTTCAAGAATATCGCGATCAATATTTCGACCATCAGCGCCGCTGCCGGTTACAATACGTACCATGGTCTCGCCGGGCATACGCTTATCGGCAAATTGCCAAACACTAGCAGCCTGATACAGGACATCGGCCATGCTCAAGCCTTGCAAATCATCACTAACGGCATTTTCTTGCATGCCGGTTAGGAATTGTTTTGCCGCTGAAGTCAGTTTACTTTTGACGTGAAAGTTTTCCCCGGCAACACCTCCTGCTAACTTCAAAAAATCAGTAGCTTCGAACGCATGATGACTACCATATGATGCGACCATAAAGACCTCCCAATATCGCGCTTACGCACGAGTTTGCTTCAAGAAGTTCCAATACACTGGCTAAATACGCTCTGAACACCAGAACCACTAATGGTTACAGCAATAATCGTGTTCGCCTGCCTTTGCCAAGAGTTATTTTATACTCCATCGACCCAAAAAGTGGGTACGGAGCAATCCTCAGTAAAAGTGAGAACCGGTTTTACGACAAAGGATTGCGATCACTAAAGATTTAGCAATCCTCAGTAAAAGTGGGAACCGGTTTTACGGCAAAGGATTGCGACCACTAAGATTGGTTTTCTGTAAGTTGCTGGGTAACAAAGAAAGTTATACTCAAAAGATCGTCCGGTTCAGTGGTTTTGGTATATCTTAGGGTCAGGATCTATTAATTTGTGTGCATTCTGCGCTGGCTAGTTTGCCGACTGAACAGAAGAAAGGTCGCAAGAAATATGAATATTTTCAAGAGATTTCGACGCATTCAAGCGACAAAATGGCCGCGCCCTTACGGGTTTGAAATATACGGCAATCTGCGGCGCAAAGCCTCCTTGCATAGGGGTAAACCTGTGCTACGATTGCTTTGCTGGCAGCTTATCCCTATCTTTCAAACAGAATTACCCATAATGAATAGGTCCTGCCCCTAGTCAAATACAGTTATTTGGCTTCGGCAATTTGGCTATCAATGCCTTTTTCCGGCTGCCCGTCCATCGACAGTATAATGGCAAGCCACCTAGTTCCTTGGAATTGCGCTAATACCATCATTAACATTACCGTTAATGGCGCCGATAAGAACATTCCCGGTATTCCCCAAATTGCCCCCCAAAGAGATAAAGTAAGTATCACCACCAAGGTAGAAAGGTTCATGCTATCGCCTTGCATGCGGGGTTGCAGAAATGTGCCTATTGAGAACTGAAAAAAGCCAACACCAGCAGCAACAATAGCAGGTTCGACATAAGTATCGAATTGCACAAGAGCAAACAACACCGGCAAAATAGTACCGATAATTGGGCCGATGGTTGGCACATAGTTCAACAGAAAAATCACGAATGCCCAAAACAATGCCTGATCAACACCAACCAGTTTCATAATCACCCATGAACCAATAGCCGTAGCCGCTGCGGTTACGGTTTGCACCCACAAATATTTTTCGATCGCCAGCCGCATTGCGCCGGCCAAGGCCTTGGCTTTTGCGTGTTTCTTAATATCTGGGAACATGGCAGCAATTTTTGCCGGAAAGTTTGATTGTGCGCCAAACAGGAAACCAACATAAATCGCCACAAACAAAGCATCAGAAGTTAAGCTTTGTAAGGATTGGGCGATTGATGAAAGAAACCTTGCCGGATTGGCTCTGGCCAATAATTGATCCAGAGTCGGCGCTGCTTCCGAGCTAAAAATTCCAAAAATACTTGCGGCCAACTCGTTTAATCGCGCCTCATAGGCGGCGGAATTTGTAACCATGCCATTGGCGGTATCAATTATCACCACGCCGATAATCGCAATGCCGCTAGTAACCACCAACAATGCCAATAATAAAGCCAGCCAACGGGGAATAATCCGTAAATGTTTTTCTAACATGTCGGAAAAACCATCTATCACCAGCCACAAAAATACTGCCAAGGCAAATGGTGCTAGAACTTCACGAAACCAATAAAGGCCGACAATCACCGCTGCGCTGGCTAATATTAGTATTCCAGACTTGGTTGCTGTATCCATTTTTAATTCCTTTTCCATTGCTTAGGCGAACTGCTTGGCTCTATTGTGCCAAAACATAAGAGAGAATATAAGCAGGAAACAAGCAATGAGCGAGACACTTTTTATTGGCGGTGATGAAAATGGCAAACCTCAAGAGCTTTTACTACGCGCCGCTAACCGGCATGGCTTGGTTGCGGGTGCCACCGGAACCGGTAAAACCGTAACTTTACAGATTCTGGCACAAGGATTTGCCGAAGCTGGAACGCCAGTGTTTTGTGCCGATGTAAAAGGTGACTTAAGCGGGCTTTGTGTCGCTGGATCTGCGGATCACAAACTACACGACAAATTAATTTCAAGAGCCGAGAAAATTGGCCTTGAAGATTATATCTATCAAGCTGCACCAGTTATTTTCTGGGATTTGTACGGTAAAAAAGGCCACCCGGTTCGCACTACTATTTCCGATATGGGGCCGATTTTACTTGCACGATTGATGAACTTAAATCCAACCCAAGAAGGCGTATTGACCATTGCTTTTGAAATAGCAGATCGCGAAAACCTATTATTACTGGACCTTAAAGACTTACGATCAATGCTAGTTTTTTTGGCAGACAATGCCGCCGATATATCATCTGAATATGGTAATGTTTCCAGAGCCAGCGTCGGAGCAATTCAACGAAGATTATTAGTAATGCAGCGGGGCGGAGCCAGCAATTTTTTTGGCGAACCGGCACTGGAATTAAAGAATTTCATGCGCTTTGATGATTATGGCCGCGGAGTTATCAGCATTTTGGACGCAACAAAATTGATCCAAAGCCCGCGCTTGTATGCAATATTTTTATTGTGGCTGCTTTCCGAACTATTCGAAGAATTACCAGAAGTTGGCGATCCTGAACGCCCAAAACTGGTGTTCTTTTTTGATGAAGCACATTTATTGTTCAAAAATGCCCCAAAAGCCTTATTGGAAAAAATAGAGCAAGTGGTGAAATTGGTGCGCTCCAAAGGGGTCGGGGTTTATTTCGTTACGCAAAACCCTAAAGACATTCCAGATAGTGTTCTGGCGCAAC
>JAKITZ010000255.1 GCA_021647805.1 Robiginitomaculum sp. | reverse complement strand
AGGTGTCTTCGGAAAAATCCGAGTGGCCGGGGGTGTCGACCAGATTGAACCAGAATTCCTTGAACGGGAACGACATGGCGGATGCAGATACCGAGATGCCACGTTCCTGTTCCATTTTCATATAGTCTGATCGGGTTCGCCTTGCTTCGCCTTTGGCGCGCACTTGTCCCGCCATCTGAATGGCACCGCCATAAAGCAGGAATTTTTCCGTCAGCGTGGTCTTACCGGCATCAGGGTGGCTGATGATAGCAAAGGTGCGACGGCGGGCAATTTCAGGAGCTAAGTCTGGCATGGGGCGCGTATAGCGGCGATACTTGGGTAGGGCAATGCTCCCTTATGTGGTCAGAGGCGCGCCACGTCTCTTAATGCGCCAAGTACGCAGCGACGCCAAAAACTGAAGCGTTGTCACGCTGGCCACCAGCCAGACGAAAGGCCAGCGTGCCCAATTCGGGTCCGGCAGTTGTTTGTGGAAATAAAGAAAATGCATGAATAAGAAATATCCAGTATGCAAAACGATCAGCCACCAAAAAACATAGGTGCTTTGCTGCACATACTTCCACACAGAAGCCCCCAAAAGCCGTTCGCTCAAGTTGTTGGAAGTGAGGGCCAGAACCGAAGCAAAGAGCAATGCCGCAAGCCCTAGAACATTTGCTAGCCCAAACCCGTGCTTGAGCATGACATATTGCTGTAATTGTGGGTGGAACTCAAATCCGAAAAGGCGCATCAGGTCTAGTTCAACCCAACCGATCAGACTGATTATTGTATGAGCGAAGGCCAGCAAAACGCCGTAAATTCCGAACTCCCGCCGCCAGGGCAGCAGTTTAGTGGTTTTGCGTATAAGGCGTGAAAGCGGTCCGATTACCATCGAAAACGCGACCAAGATCAGTGATGTGTCGCCAACCGCACGATTCCATTTGTGCATGTCAGACCATTGCGCCCGTGATTCAAGCAATAGATATGTGCCAATTACCGCAATAACTAGCACCAACAAATGCCGACTTTTCCATCCAAAATTAAAACGTTTTTTGGCTTTGATATTATTTTGCATAGGTTATATTCTTTCTTTTAATAATCATTTAGTTATCTATTTGCACCATTTGGTGCGCTCTAGCACCAACTGCAATCTCGCCAACAGGTTCAAGTGTTTCTTTATCAACAACCCAAACTTTAGGATCGCTAGCGCTTGAAATATATAATTCATTAGTGCCGATAATATTGGTTAAATGATAAGGGCTTGGCGCAAGAGTTTTTTGCACTTTCTCACCAGTTTCAACATTAATGGCAACTAGCAAATCAGCATCTCTAACTGCAACAAATAAGGTTTTTCCATCTTCTAAAAGAGCTAACCCATGCGGATTATCGCCTACATCAATAGTTTTTGAAACAGTTGCCTCAGGCAAAGAAATAAACGATGTGCTTGCACTGCCCGCATTATTTACAAATAATGACTTACCATCTTTTGAGAGAACAATATGTTCTGGGCTTTCACCAACAATAACATTGCGCTCTACAATCCAATTATTAGTATCAACAATCGAAACTGTATTATTGCCAGCATTGCTTACATAAAGCTTTTCGCCATTAGGGCTGAAAACCGCATAATTGGGCATGTCACCAGTGGCAAAATTTGCACTAAGCTCATAAGTATTTAAATCAATTATTGAAACAGTACCAGCCATTGTATGGGTTACAACTGCATAATTACCATCGTTAGATATAGCTACATGATGAACCGATCCGGGAACATCAATTTGGCGAATGATTTTATTATCTGCTGTGCTGATAATTGAAACCGTACTTACCATATCGCCCATATCTACTTTTGGTGCAGATGCGCCCGATTGGCCGGGATGATGGATTGCATGATCAATTTCACTTACCCCTTCAGGTTTTGCAGGAGCTTCCCCTCCCATTTCTCTTTCTTCAAAACTTGCGGCGACTAAAAACTTGCCATCAGGAGTGCCAGCAAGGCCATGAACTGATGCTAAACCATCAATTTTTCCAACTATTTCCCCACTATCATTTTCTACTATTAATATATTATTTTCGCTGCCCATAGGAATATATATAAGGCTGTCAGCCAGTGAAGAAACGCTTGAAGCAATGAGCAATGTACTAGCGCAAATTCCTTGCAATATTGATTTTTGAAATTTGTTCATTTTATAACTTTCATTTATTTGATTAGATGGAAATACAAGATAAACCTTCCAGCAACTAGATGCTCAACAAACAATTTCGTGATGACAAATTACCGCCTAAGAAAAAGGTCAATTCTAACCTTTCCTTTTCCATCACACACCACAGCCGCCACCACCTTGCGGTGCTTTTTCAGCCAAATTATTCTCACCCAACCATTTTTTAATTCTACTCCAACCAAAGCCAGAAGAATATTGATCACTAACAATAGTTCGGGCATCAATGGCAGCAAAATCTTGCCCTTCAACTACTTTGAAATAAGTTGCTAAATCGACATATTCACGAGGGAACCAAAAGGCATTAAAATATTTAGCCGCTTCAAACATTTCATCTACGCTCGCATCACTTGCCGCTAATAATTGTAACATGCCAAGCAGTGCCATGCCGTGATTGCAATCTGGAAAGGCTGTTGAGTTGCCGCAACATGGACGATAGGCATTGCTAGCGACTTCAAGCACACGTGCTTGTTGCTCGCTTGTTAAAACAATAATTTCTGAATTAGAGAAAATCTCCATTACCGGTTTTGTAGCAATAGTCCAACCACCAGTTGAAGCGAAGGTGTCTATTTCATCTTCTCCATATTTTGTAATTTCGCCCTCATCAAGAATTGGGTTTTTATTTGCTAGCCCAAACGCCCAAAAGAAGTTCAAAAGAAAATATGAATTTTCACGATTAATAGTAATA
>JAKITZ010000254.1 GCA_021647805.1 Robiginitomaculum sp. | reverse complement strand
ATATTGCTGGTTAACCGCTGCAAATTGCGGCTGACTAACCGATATCCGGTTGCCCCCATCATCTATTGTTTGCTGCTCGGTATAGCTCTCGAACTGCGCCGGAATTAACACCCGGGCAAAGCATTCACCAACTTTGCCATCCGGTGGTGGCGCATAAGGAAAATTAGATTCGTCATCAGCAAACCCAGCTCCGGCCAGTACAAAAGTGGCGGCAATACTAATGCCCGCTATATTATAAAATTTATTTTTACTCATCACCAACACATGTATTTAAAAAATTTTTTTGAATTATTATTACCCGCATTAAAGCATAGTTTTAATTAAAAATCAAGAAAAAGGCTTGGTTAACAGAAACTTAAAAGCAATTAACCAAACAGGAGAAAAGCATAAAAACCTGTCCCTTATTGGTACGGAATTGGCCGTTTTAGCAATAGACCAAGGCTCAATCCTTGTGTCGGTACCAAAGACTAAACAACCAGCCAACTAACATAGCTAATAAAATACCAGCGGCGTTTGCCACGAGATCCATGCCAGAAGCGGTACGTCCAACCAATGGTAAGCCTTGAATGATCTCCAACACAGCACCCCAAGCAAGCAAACAGACAATAGCAATCAGACGGTTTTTTAGGGTAAATTTCCAGCCAACAATCAACCCTATGGTTAGGAAAAAATAGGCAATTGCATGATTTAACTTGTCCGACCAAAGGAACGTTGGCGGGGAGGCCGATCCCGGCCACAAGGAAAGAAAGGTAACGGTTATTAGTGCAAGCAAAAATGCTGGTTTTGCCAATATGACCAATAATGAAAACTTTTTGACCGTCATGACTTAGTAGCTGTTTTATCTACAAACTTGCTAAACTTTTTGACCATCTTTTTATAAACTTTGCGCTTCCACTTGATAACCATCTCCGGACTATCTGCCAATTCCACCCATGCCCATTGGTCAAACTCTGGCGGAGAATCCACATCAAGATTGATATGTTTATCCTTGCCTAAAAACTGCATGGCAAACCATTTTTGTTTCTGACCCAACCAGTGTTTACGTTTACTGGGTGCAATCTTTATGTCTTCAGGAAAGTCATATGCAACCCAGCCTTTTATTTTACCCAATTTCTTTAGATGCTTGGGCTTAATCCCGGTTTCTTCATATAATTCACGATATGCGGCGATTAACGGTTTTTCATCTTCATCAATGCCGCCTTGTGGAAACTGCCAGCAATCACTGCCAATTTCACCGGCTCTACGACAGATCAGCACTTTACCCTGATCATTAAAAACCACTATCGCCACATTCGGGCGATACAACTCCAATGATTGTTCTGGTTTTGACGATTTTCCCATCAAAATTCTCATCCGCGAATTAGGCCTAAATTTGAAATTGTTACTTGCACTGTTTTACCGCAAGCCGCATCAATGACTATATATTACATTCGCAAATCAACGATACCAGAAAATGATAAAAATTGATCCGATTAAACTAACCTGCGACCTTATTGCCTGCGCTTCGGTAACACCCAAAGATGCCGGAGCTATGGATATTTTACAACAAGCATTAGAAAGCATCGGCTTTACCGTAACCCGTATGCCATTTGATGATGTTGACAATCTTTATGCCAGACGCGGAAAATTTGGCCGCAATTTCTGCTTTGCCGGCCATACCGATGTTGTGCCGGCTGGAAAATTACAAGACTGGGTTTCACCGCCATTTGAGCCAACTATTACTGATGGTGTATTGGTTGGGCGCGGGGCAGCAGACATGAAAGGTGGAATTGCCGCCTTCATTAGTGCCATTAGCGAATTTGAAACTGACACCGGCTCGATCAGTCTGCTTATCACCGGCGATGAAGAAGGTGATGCGATAAATGGTACCCAAAAGGTATTGGCAGCGTTGGCGGCAAAAGGTGAAAAGATTGATCATTGTCTGGTTGGCGAACCGACTAATCCGACCCGTATGGGTCAAGAAATAAAAAATGGCCGCCGTGGTTCCATCAATACCATTGTCACTGTAACGGGCAAACAAGGTCATGTGGCATATCCGAACAGAGCAAAAAACCCAGTGCCGCCGCTGATCGCCTTGGTCAACCAGTTATATGCAAGATTGCTTGATGATGGTAATGACGATTTTCAGGCCTCGAACCTCGAAGTTACCAGTATTGATGTGGGCAATGCTGCACATAATATAATCGCTCAATCAGCTACGGCCAGGTTTAATATACGCTTTAATACCAACCATACTGGCAAACAATTACAGCAATGGATCAATAACGAAGCCCAAATCGTTCGACAGAATTACGATTGTGATATTGATCTGGATATCAGAATAATGGGCGAAGCATTTATCACCAAGCCCGGCAAATTTACCACAATTTTACAAAATGCCGTTGAAAGTGAAACCGGCAACAGACCAGCTCTTACCACTGGCGGCGGAACATCGGACGCAAGGTTCATTCGCCAATTTGCCGAAGTAGCCGAATTTGGTTTGATTGGAAAATCCATGCACAAAGTAAATGAGCAAGTATTGGTGGACGATATTCTGACATTAAAAAACATCTATGTTCGGGTTTTGAAAAATTATTTTTCTATACTAAAAGCTTAAATTAAACCGTATTTTTAGTACACTTTATCTTCCGGATACATCAACTTAACCAAAAACAATCTTAGTGGTCGCATTTGCATGCCGTAAAACCGGGTTCCACTTTTACTGGCAAATGCTTCAGATCCACTTTTTGGGTCGATGGAGTATAACTAAATTCGCACACTCATAACCCACGGACTTGAGCCGTGACTTGCCCATACACTGTCATCACACGGCTTGTCCGGGTGATCCAGTTTGTCGTTGTAAGCCTTAATCATCATTGCCCCTCACCCCAACCCTCTCCCGACTGGGAGAGGGAGTCAAATTCGTGG
>JAKITZ010000253.1 GCA_021647805.1 Robiginitomaculum sp. | reverse complement strand
TAAATTTAGCAAAAGCCCCTAGTTAACCACAGTTTCTTAAGTACTAAAGGGATTCGCCCTTACTCATACACGCTTACAATATTTACAAATATTACAATATTACAAAAATTTCTTTCTCTTTGTGACATCTAGACTGCAATTTTCTGGACGTATCAGGTGTTTTGATTCTTGGATAATTCTGCCGACCGACGCGCAATTTTGCAGCAACGCATGTGTGCAGGTTTTAGTTCGAAAGGATATATTATGGTTCTTTGCCCCACTTGTTTTACTCAGAAATTTTGTCGCCGTTGGCTGGTGGTGACACCAGATGATTTGCGTAATCCGTATTTCGTGATTGATGCGCGTAATTTTATTCATGGGCGCATGGTGCGCCATAACATCACGCCGGGGGTGTTGCTGGACAGATTGCTGGATACAGTTTCCCTGATGGAGGGTGACTTTCGCAATGGGGCGTGGGTCAAAATTGATTTGCCCACCACGTTTTTGAAGTGCCAGATGAAGATATTGATGAAGATCGCGGCGCTGTGGTGCGTGAAAGCATATTGGACTGGATCCAATATAATTTTGGGCAAGAGTGGGATGACAGCGTAAAGGCGCAACTTCATGGCATAGGCAAAGAACGCTTTATCGTTATGGCCTCACTGGCTCGCGCAATCTGGTGGCCGCAAACGCAGTTTTGGGGCGTACGCGCTGCCAATGATAATGAACCTCAATCTTAATCACGACGACACACCCAAAGAGAAGCTCCGCAAACTTGCGGGGCTTTTTCGTATCTGTTTCCCCCTTAGTGAGTGTTGAGTTGAATTAAGCTCTGTAAATGGCGCGGATCATTTTGATCTCGCTAGCAAGCGCAAGGAGCACCGGTATGTTTGCGGGAGGTATGACAGGATATAATGCTCGATTATTGAGTGAAAGTCAGCAGGGGCAATTTGCTCATAGTTTTCAGGCGTTCCCGAAAAAGGGAGATGCGGCAGAGGGCGATAATGACCCAGCCCGTGCTATGGAAGAATATCAAGAACTCACCATTGTAAACGAGGACGGGACGATCAATTGGACACAGTTTGAAAAAGCCGCCAGCTACTTACAAGATGTAAGCCGCAAAAGCGGCCAGCCTAATTTTGAAGATTTGAAAGCCCATCTTTTGGGTACTGATAATGAGGTAACGTGATGGTAGACCTGTGGATATGATGGTTGGTTTTGGATTCATCACTAAATAATCCATCGATCATAACAGATTTTGATCAAAAACACAACCCCTCAAGCCTTAGTTTGTTGAGTCAGCAGTAGATTTTGCTAGCTTATCGGCAATAGCTTTAGCGGCGGCGGCGCGTCTTTCTGCAGCCGCTCTTTCTGCAGCAGCGGCGTCACCTCGTCTGTCTGCGGCGTCACCTCGTCTTTCTGCGACGGCTCTCTCTGCGGCGGCTCTTTCCGCAGCAGCTGTGGATTTTTCTAGTTGCCTACCCATTGCAGCCATGGCATCATCAAGATTTGGCTTTGTTGGAGAACCAAATAAATCACTATCGTTTGTCGTTTTAGTGTCATTTAGGCTCGCGTATTGCACGCCCGGTTTTTCATCAGCACTGGCGACTGCTGGAGCTGGTTGTTCAGCCGTTTTTTCTTGGGCGCAAGCTGTAGTTGATAAGCCTGTGGCCAAGAGGATAGACGTCAGGGTTGCTCGCCCTAAGGTAGCCTTGTCTTTAGCAAAGTTCATCATTGCTCTAGCGGCATCAAGTGTTGCCCTTTTGCCAGCCGATTCGTTACCAACACTCATGAGAATAAGGCTATTCATTAAATTTTTATGCGTAGCCATCAATAAAATTCCTATTTATTTTTCGGCGTGTCGCCGAAATCGTAACGGTACATTAGACCAAATCTCATTAACAATCAAATACTGAGTTTCGCCGAAAAATCGGCAATATTTTAAAGTTTTGAAACGGATATAATTTTCCCTTGGTTGCCGCCAAATTTGCAACACCCCGTAACCTTGGCCGAACCGCGCCGGATTGGTTTCCAGCACGGGCTTACATTTAGGTTTTTCCGGCAAGCACCAGCTTCGGCTGCAATCCTCCCGCGATATGTTGGAACGTGACCACACTTTAAGCCGCTTACACGGCAAGCCCCGTGCGGACTTTGGGAAAAACCATGAGCACTTAAAAGTCACAAACAAATCCTGCACTAAGGCGGGGATTGACAGGAAAGCTCAAGATTATGAGAGGTAATAAAAATCAACCTATAGTTGATA
The DNA here is from genome assembly GCA_021647805.1 of Robiginitomaculum sp. Lineage (GTDB taxonomy): Bacteria > Pseudomonadota > Alphaproteobacteria > Caulobacterales > Maricaulaceae > Robiginitomaculum_B. Next base: position 667 of record JAKITZ010000253.1, on the reverse strand, counting down.
AATTTGAAATGTTTCAACTAATTATGTTAAACTGGAAATATAACGATAACTCATCCTTTAGAGATGATAGAATGGGGCAATATGAAGGACGAACAAGACTTATCCGGGGCATTTACTGATACAAAAAACACACTGACGCAAACGGATGCACCGCACCTCACGCCGAGCGAAGAGCCTGTCCCTGTGATAGATTGTGAGGATGCAACAGATGAAGAATAATAACAGCTTTAAGCCAGCCGTAATTTATGCGCGCGTATCTTCAAAGAAACAGGTGACGGAAGGTTCTGGCTTGGATAGCCAAAACTCACGGTGTCGCCTTTATGCGCAAGCGCGAGGCTATGACGTAGTTGCTACCTTCACCGATGATATGACAGGAAGCAAAGTCCGCCGCCCCGGTATGGATGCGATGCTCGCATATCTGAAACAGAATAAGACCATGCCTCATTATGTTTTGATCGACGACATTTCGCGTTTGGCTCGCGGGATAAATGCCCACTGGAAGCTAAGAGAAAGCATCACCAAAGCAGGCGGCCTTCTTGAAAGCCCGTCCATACAATTTGGTGATGATTCAGATAGTCAACTTATCGAAAATATGCTTGCCAGTACGTCACAGCATTTCAGACAAAAGAACCGTGAACAAACCATCTCGCGTATGAAAACACGCTTG
>JAKITZ010000252.1 GCA_021647805.1 Robiginitomaculum sp. | reverse complement strand
GGTACTTGAAAAAAATAGTAACTGTTTATAATAATACACCAAGAAAATGTCTGGAATACAAAACTCCAAACGAAGTATTCTATGGAACCACAACAACCGTTGCACTTCAAACGTGAGTCCACACCCGAATAAATCGGGCGATGACGGACGTGTTGAGGTTAAACACCACTCAAAGCAATAGTCATTTACTTCTTGCTATAAGTCTCGTCGAGTAGTGTTTGCAAGCCTCTTGCGTCCAATATTTCTGGATTGCTATCGGATGCGTAATAAAAATCATCAGCAACTTTTTTCGCACCTTCATCTAAATATGCTTGCTTGCGCCAATTATCATGACTGGGCAAAATCACATAACGATCGGAAAGTTCCAGCGTCGAGTGAGCATCATCAATTGGAACCATAGTTTCGTGCAGTTTTTCCCCCGGTCTAATGCCAATGATTTTATGCGGTAGGTCAGGGGCGATGGTCTGTGCCATGGCTACCGTGCTCATGGCCGGAATCTTTGGAACAAAAATTTCTCCGCCTTTGGAAATTTCCATCGAAGATAGCACGAAATTTACTGCTTGGTTCAAGGTTATCCAAAACCTGGTCATTCGTGGGTCGGTAATTGGTAATTCGGTTGCGCCTTCGGCAACAAGTTTGCGAAAGAATGGAGCAACAGATCCACGGGAGCCAACCACATTGCCGTATCGGACGACGCTAAAGGTTGGGCCGCTTTGTCCTGACATCGCATGGGCGGCAGAGAATATCTTATCAGCGGCCAATTTTGAAGCACCATATAGATTTATCGGGTTGGCTGCCTTGTCCGTGGATAGGGCGCACACATGTTTCACATCAGCACTTATTGCCGCTCTAACAACATTTTCAGCGCCAATCACATTGGTTTTTATGCACTCAAATGGATTATATTCGGCAATGGTGACGTGTTTTAATGCCGCAGCGTGAATTACAATATCAACGCCGCGCATTGCCTGTGTTAAGCGGTTTTCGTCTCGAACATCACCAATGAAATAACGAATATACGGAATATCAGTCGGCGAAAATGTTTGTGCCATCTCATATTGTTTTAATTCGTCTCGGGAAAAAATGATCAACTTTGCCGGCTTGAATTCATCAATAATCGTTTGCACCAATTGTTTGCCAAAACTTCCCGTACCACCGGTGATCATTATCGTTTTGCCGTTAAGATTGATCCGCGGATCGTTGAACTCCCGGTGAATAAAAGTACTTTCTACCGGAAAGCCGATATTGTTGGGGGCGATTTTTGCAGTGGCAATATTGGTGCTCATGACAGGTTCCAGACCTAATTCAGTTGAGTGTATAGAGTCTGCTCGTATGGTTAACCAGACGTTAGCAAGAAGCGGTTATATTCCATTTTATGACAGTTGCGGTGATAGTTCAGGCAAGAAATGGCTCTTCTCGGCTCCCCGGCAAGGTTTTGGAGCCGATTGGCGATAAACCGGCTTTGCTTTGGTGTTTGGATCGATGCGATAAAATTGTCGGTGTTGATCATGTTGTTTGCGCTGTTCCTGATAATCGAGATGACGATGACGTAGCTGAACTTGCCGCCGATGCTGGATATTTTGTAACCCGTGGCCCCGAAGACGATGTTTTGGGCAGATATGTCAAAGCGGCAAAAGAAATAGGCGCAAAAACCATAATGCGCATTACTGCTGATTGCCCGTTGATTGACTCGAGTATTGCCGCGAAAGTCCTTGATTTACTATTTAGTTCAGGTGTGGACTATTCTTGTAATAATTTACCACCAAAATTCCCACATGGGTTAGATTGCGAGGCATTTTCTGCTGATTTACTGTTTGCTGCCGATGAAAATGCCAAAACTTCTTATGAATGGGAACATGTAACCCCGTGGATCCGCAATCATCCGTCATTAAGCAGGGTGAATTTGTTAGGCCCTGGTGGTGGGTTAGAGCAAATGCGCTGGACATTGGATCAACCGCAGGATTTAGAATTTTTCCGGGCATTAAACGAGGCTTTTGGTGAGCAGACCTGCAATGCTAGTGCTTCTGAATTGGCGGCGTTTTGTTTGCGCCGCCCCGACCTTGGGCAGATCAATCAGCAATATGTTGATCATGCGCGATTACAAGATACGAAGCGTGCTGGCTTGCAAAGTGCGCCAAGTCGCTTGTTAGAAGTTGCGTGAAATGCGTCTGCTGGTTTTAGGTGCTACTGGATTATTGGGACATCAGCTTTGCCGGCAAATAAAGAAGCGCGACTTTGATCTTGTAACTGCCGCTAGGTCAGGGGCCGATGTTAATTTTGACATTACTGATCCGAAAAACCTGCGGGATAATTTGAATATTGTGTCCGCTGATCTGGTGATAAATGCCGCGGCTAATGTTAATCTGGCGAGCTGTGAGAACAACCCGGCGGCAACTTATGCGATTAATGCAGCGCCTGTTCAGTTGATAGCGAATTGGTGTGCAGAGCAAAATAAAAAATTTGTACAAATTTCAACAGATCATTTTTTTGATGGTAATGGTCGTAACGCCCACGATGAGGTGGCGCAAATTACTATTGTAAATCAATACGCAAAAACTAAGTTTGTCGCCGAGGGGTTTGCCGCCATTTGCCCGGATAGTTTGATTGTTCGAACTTCTATTGCCGGTATTCACCCTGATGGTAGGGGGCTGGCGAATTGGGCGTTTGATCAAATATCAACTCATAAGCCAATGAAATTATTCGATGATTCTTATGGCTCAATCATCGATACGGTAAGTTTTTCCAATGTTTTATTGGATTTAATAGAGATCAAAGCCAATGGTGTGATCAATTTGGCCGGCTCGCAAGTTTCATCAAAGCAAGAGTTGATAATTGAGCTTGCAAATGCAATCGGGATAAAGCTTGATTGGGGGATCAGTTGTTCAGTGGCTGATTTGCAGCCAAAAAGGGCAAG
>JAKITZ010000015.1 GCA_021647805.1 Robiginitomaculum sp. | reverse complement strand
ATCTTCAAGCACGCTAAGTTGTCGTAATTGTGGATTTTCAATTGTCATCTGCTTGGCTTAAGCGCAGATTGCCATAAGTGCAATGCTTTAGGGGCTGACAGATGAAAAATGATACCGGCAAAGGCTGGACACGTAGGGCGGCGTTAAGTGCTGGCGGGCTTGGAGTTTTAGGGGCTGCTGCTTGCGCTCCAAAAATTGAAGCCCGTTCATCTGTGCCAACAAGCGGCTCATTCCAACATGGAATTGCTTCTGGTGATCCGTTAAGCGCCCGCGTGATATTATGGACTTGCATTACAAAAGGCGGCGGCAGTGTTCGTTGGGAAATTGCCAGTGATCCGGAATTCGCTTTCGTGGTAAAATCAGCAGAAATGGCTGTTGCTGGTGGAAAAACTGTACCGGTGAAAGTAGATGTCCACGGACTAAAACCGGCAACTGAATATTATTATCGCTTTATTCGTGGTGAAAACATTTCGATGACCGGTAGAACCAAAACCCTGCCAGTTGGAAATGTGGATCAAGTGTCTATGGCGATTGTTTCTTGCTCTAATCATCCGGCTGGTTATTTTCATTCCTACGCCCATTTGGCCAAGGCAGAGTCTGTAGACGTGGTGTTAGCGCTTGGTGATTATATCTATGAATATGGACTTGGGGGTTATGCTACTGAATTTGCAGAAGAATTAAGACGAGTTCCCGAGCCAAAACATGAATGTGTAAGTTATGATGATTATGCCAAAAGGTACGCGCAATATCATCGTGATCCTGATCTGCAAGCCGCTCATGCCGTCGCGCCTTGGATATTGACCTGGGACGATCATGAAAGCGCTAATGATAGTTGGAAGGGCGGGGCGCAAAATCATGATGCCAGTACCCAAGGCCCGTGGGCGGCTAGAGAATCAGCCTCGTTAAAAGCGTTTTACGATTGGACGCCAACCAGAGAGCCGCAAAATGGTTTACCGCTTACCGCTAATTACCGCCGGTTTGATTTTGGTAATCTGGCCAGTTTAACAATGCTGGAAACCAGACTTTCTGGAAGATCAGAGCCGATCACTTTTGACCAGTTTCCAGTTACCGATGATGCTGATCCGAACGACAAGGAAGTGCAGGAAAAATTACGAATTTTTGAGCAAGAAGTATTAGGAGACCCAGCGCGAAGAATGCTTGGTGACAAGCAATCCGAATTTGTGGCAAACGCTTTGCAAACTTCGGTAGCTGGCGGGCAGAAATGGCAAATTATAGGTAATCAAACCTTGTTTGCAGAGATCCGCTCACCGGATTATATGAAGACACTGCCCGCTTGGTTGAAATGGATCGTCAAACGTAGCGAGCCTTCATATTACCAATATTTCCAGCGCTCGCGGTTAAACCCGTTATTAAACCTTGATAGCTGGGACGGTTATCCGGCAGCAAGAGAACGCTTCTATAATAAAGCCAAAGAAGCTGGAGCTAACTTGTTGGTAGTCACTGGTGATACTCATGATTTTATGGCCGCAGATCTTAAAGATAGAAAAGGAAATCGCATTGGTACCGAGCTTGGAACCTCCGGAGTTTCTAGCCCCGGTAACTTTGCTTATGTGTCTGCGCCGGGGGTTAACTTTGGGGAGCTGACCGAGAAGAAGAACCCGGATTTGCTACTGCATGATACTAAATACACAGGCTATATTCGGATGTTGGTCAAACCAGATGAGGTGTTGGCTGACTTTATTAGCACGTCCGATGTTCGGCAGGTAAACTGGAGCGCGAAAACAGAATATAGCTTTGTGGTAAGATCTGGTGAGCTTGTGAAAAATTAGGGTCAGTATTTATTCAGCCATACCTTTTGGGAAATGGTCGTAATACCGAGTCGACTACCGGCCATACCGCTCCTATATGGCGCAGTATCAGTGGCTAATTTACTCAATAAATTTAGCTATTTCATCAAGAGACTTGCGACCAATATCTGGAACCCGTGCATCATCAGCAGCAAAACCGGCAACTACGATCATCACCGCGCGTTCCGACTTTGGTCGGCCAAGCAGATCCCTTAAAAACCCCATTGGTGACGGTGTGTGAGTGAGTGTGGCCAATCCCGCTTTGTGCAAAGCGGCAATAAGCAAGCCGCTGGCCAAGCCAACGCTTTCTTGAATGTAATAATGTTTGGATCGCTCGCCAGTATCTTCGTCAATGCTGTAGTTCTGTTGAAAAACTATGATCAACCACGGAGCTGTTTCTAGGAACGGTTTGTGCTCATCAGTACCAAGGTGTGCCAGATCCTTTAACCATTGTTTGCCTGCTTTGCCGGCGTAAAATATCTTCTCTTCCTTTTCAGCAGCTTCTTTGATCTTTGCTTTTACCCGCGGGTTTGAAACCGCAACAAATGTCCAAGGCTGTTTATTGGCACCAGAAGGGGCGGTTCCAGCGGTGCGTATTGCCCACTTTATTACAGATGCTGGTACTGGTTCTGGCGAAAAATCACGCACTGTGCGCCGGTTTGTCATTTCCAAAAAGAAGCTTCTCGCCTTGGCGTTAGCTTCATCGGCGGAGAGTTTATTTCGCTGCGGCAAGGCAATAGTTTTGAATTTCATTTGGATTTTCGCGTTATGGTTAATGATGTTTACCCGATGTTAACGCAAATAGATGATTTGTTAACCTCGATTAACGTGGTGTTACCGGTAGTTCTAGGCAATACCGCAAGATATAGTAGTGTACGACTTTGGTTTACACCATATATCATGGTGCTAATGTGGAAACTTATCCGTTAGGGGAGTGATTCGGATGGCTGGTAACGGTCCTTGGAGTGTTAAAGGAATTGATCCTAAAGCCCGTGCTGTCGCTAAGGAAGCGGCGCAACGGCGTGGTATGACCTTGGGTGAATGGTTAAGTGTAAAAATGCTTGAGCCTGACACTTCTAATTCTGGCACTTCTAATTCTGACATCAGGCAAAACCAAAATCATTCCGCAAGAAGCATATTCTCCTCTTCTGAATATCTACCGCATCAAAGACCATCATCTAGCCAGCCGATCAGGGCAGAACATCGGCCAGCTGGCGATGATTATTTGTTCACTGAAATTGAGAATTTGGCTCGTAGGCTAGAGGCCACCGAACATCGCTCGACTTTGGCAATAACCGGAATTGATCAAACGGTTCTAGGCTTATTGGCTCGCCTCGAGGGAGTGGAGGGTTCACAAGTTGACGTTGCCAAGCAGTTGGAAAATTCGCTGCAGACCTTAGATGTACGTCTTGGGCAAGCTGATATTGAGCTAGATGATTTCGCCACAAAATTTTCGCGCGAATTAAAAGACACCGCCAGGCGCGTTGACACTATTGGTGAACAAACGGACACCAACAATAGTGCTATTCGTCACGAAGTTGGCAAAGACGTAGAACTGATCAACAATCGTTCTGACGAAATAAGTCAACGCTTGGCGCAAGCTGAGAAACAGACCGATGCGGCGATCCGAACGTTAGAAGCCAGTTTTGTTAGCATTGATACCCGGCTACAATCAGCCGAAACTAATTTGGCACAAAATTCAGATACCGGCTTGTCAAAAAAGTTTGATGATCAGTTTTCTTTGATCAGTCGTGAGCTAATTAAAGTGGTTGCTGAAACTAGAGGTCAATTAGCGGCGCAAATAGAAGCGCATGCGGCCAATCCAAAAATAGCGCAAATGGATGATGCGCTTGCGCAGATGCAACAAAAGTTTGCCACTACTGAAAACCGCCATGCCAGTACTTTGGAGAAAATTGCTGTAGCTGTTGCAAAATTGGGCGATGCTGTTGAAGGCCGATTGGAAAAATCTGAACAAAAAACAGAAGACAGAATTGTCGAAATGCAACACAGCACTGCAAGTGCTTTGGACAAGGTTGGTCAGTCTATGGCTGATGTTGCTAAAAGACTTGAAGTTAGATTGGATAATATAGACCAAAAAGAGAAAGATAAAGCTGCTGAGAATGATTTAGAGGTGCGCTTACGAGAATCCGAAATAAGAACCGCAGAGCTAGTTGAGCAGGCTTTACAACGAGTTCATCAAAGACTGGACGAAAGTGTAGACCAAGTAAGCGATGATCTTTCACCGTTACAGCAGGCTTTAAATAAGTTGACGGATCGCTTGGTGGTTATCGAAGAAAGTGCAACTCCGCCATTTTCTGAACCAGATGTTGAGCAAAACGGGGAAATAGAGAGTAAACTACCACGGCAAGACAACTCTTGGGAACAAGATGAAGCCTTATACGGCCAGGCGGAGGAGCTGGTTTCTCCTCATGCCCCAGACATAGGTGCTGCTCATGAAGATGTTTATGGTGCTTATACAGAGCCTGGCTTGCCGCCATTAGGTGAGCAAGAGACATTCGGTGCCCCTTCTGAATATTCCGCTGGATATGAATCAACGCCGCCTAATCAGCCTTTGGGCATTGGGGCAACAGCTGATCAGGACTTTATGGCAGCCGCCCGCCGTTCTGTATTAGAATCATCGCAAACGTCACAAAAACCCAAATATCCCGCAGGTCCGTCTGCTCCAACGCAAGCTGGTATGACAAAAGATGGTGCTGGTGGTGGTAATAGAAAATTATTGGTTGCCGCTAGCCTGTTTGCAATCATTGCTATTGGCGGAGCTGCATCTGTTGCAATGCTTGATTTTGGAGGGGCAGCAAATGCTGGCTCGATGATTGCACAACAAGAATTGTCTGATCCAGTTCTTGATGGCTCTGATAATTCGACAGGTTCGTATGAAGTAGTTCAAAATGATACGACTGCCCCAAGGCAAGTAAATTCTGTCGTAGAAACCCCAGCAGTAACGCCGGAATTGACGGCAAAAACAGAAATTACAGTGAAACCGCCAGTAACAAGTAATGCGGCTAATGGATCAAATGAGCAGGTTGCAGCACCAGTAAAACAATTTGCTCAAAGGTTAGAGCAACCAACGCAAACCGTATCAAGAGCACCAGTTATAACCAATGCTGTACAAACAATTAGCTCTAATCCGCCGGTAACGTTGATAAATACTAATCCAGTATCTTCGCGGCCAAGCCTACAACAAGCAGCTATAGCAGGTGATCCGATTGCTCAATATCAATATGCAAGCACATTGCTTGATAGCCAGCAAGCGGAACAGGCGGCAACTTATATGCAGCAAGCCGCAAATCGTGGCTTGCCTGCGGCACAATACCAGTTGGCCAAGTATTACGAAAATGGAACTGGTTTAGCTGTTGATGAAGAAGAAGCTCGTCGTTGGACAGAGCGGGCGGCTAATGGTGGTAACCGTCGGGCAATGCATAATTTAGCAATGTTCCATGCTGAGGGCAGAGCTGCTCCACAAAGCTATGAAAGCGCTGCTAAATGGTTTGAGGAGGCTGCATTATTAGGTTTAGCCAACTCACAATTCAATCTTGCTTTGCTTTACGAGCAGGGCTTAGGCGTGCCCAAAAGCGTTCCTGATGCTTATGCCTGGTACGCGATAGCTGCCAAGCAAGGTGATCGTGGTGCTACCAGAAAGCTTGAGGCACTAAAAACGGCCCTTCCAGCAGAAGCAATTGCTGAAGCTAATAAAATTACCGCTAGGTTTAAACCGCGCCCTCTTGATATGGCGGCGAACGGAGTGTTTCACAATGTCACTTGGGCTCGTCCGCAAGTTAATGATCAAACGACAATTAGTCGTGCCCAGATATTGTTATCCAGAATGGGCTATTCTCCTGGGCCAGCAGATGGAAGCATTGGCGAAAGAACCAGACTAGCGGTAATTTCCTATGAGCGCGACAATGGGTTGGCTCAAACCGGATTGATTGATGCTAATTTAGTTAGCAGACTTGAACGCGGTGCGACAAATTAGACTTAACCTAAGGAAACTAAGTTCGTGAACCTTAACTCATCCGGGACATATCTGTTGTTGGGTCGCTATCTTTTAGGGCTGTATTTCTTGGCTCCGGGGGTAGCAAAGATTTTAGCGCCAGACCTGCAATTAGCTTTGATGCATCATCACAGTATTCCGTATGCGGGTGTATTATTGTATATTGCCGGCATTGCACAAATAGCTGGAGCCATTGCGTTAATGAGTAACCGGTTTGTCAGAATTACCTGTCTTGGGTTTGTGATTTATATTTTAATTATCAACTTTGCTTTACATGATTTCTGGAACTATTCAGGTGGATTCGCGGTACGTGAGCTTCAAAGTTTTATCAAGAACTTAGGAATTTTGGCCGGAATTTTAGTGCTGGCTAGTGTTAGTGTGAAACGGCCATTGAAACTCAAAACTATATTTATCGCAGATAGGAACTATTCCGATTAAACAACTTCAAACAGACCTGCTGCGCCCATGCCGCCACCAACACACATGGTACAAACAACATATTTTACGCCGCGTCTTTTGCCCTCGATAAGTGCATGACCAACCATACGTGCGCCGCTCATTCCATATGGGTGACCAATAGATATAGAGCCGCCGTTTACGTTCATCTTGTCATTGTCGATACCAAGTTTGTCACGGCAATACAAAACCTGTACCGCAAAGGCTTCGTTTAACTCCCAAAGGCCAATATCATCCCTGCTTAGGCCATTGGCTTTAAGTAATTTAGGAACCGCAAAAACTGGCCCGATACCCATTTCATCTGGTGCAGTTCCTGCTACGGCAATGCCGCGATAAATACCAAGTGGAGTTAGGTTTCTCCTTGCAGCAACACCTGCTTCCATCAATACACTGGCCGAACTGCCATCTGAAAGTTGTGAAGCATTGCCCGCAGTAATGAATTGCCCTTCGGTAATTTGTTGCCCGCCCTTAAACACTGGTTTTAAGGATTGCAGGCCTTCCAATGTAGTGGTCGGGCGATTTCCTTCGTCTTTGCTCAATGTAATATCATGGTCGGAAATTTCTTTGGTCTCGCGATCCATTACTTTCATAGAAGAAGACATTGGTACAATTTCATCATCAAACTTTCCTGCAGCTTGCGCAGCTGCGGTACGCTGTTGTGATTGTAATGCGTATTCGTCTTGGGCTTCTCGGGAAATACCGTATCTTTTGCCGACGATCTCGGCAGTTTCCAGCATTGACATATAAAGCTCAGGTTTGTTTTGTTGTATCCATGGATCTCCAGCACGGAATAAATTCATCTTGTCATTTTGAACAAGCGAAACACTTTCAGTGCCGCCACCAACGCAAATATCCATTCCATCACAGATGATCTGTTTTGCAGCTATCGAAATAGCCATCATGCCCGATGCACATTGCCGATCGACACTCATTCCAGCAACTGTATCAGATAAGCCAGCTCTAATTAGGCTTTGGCGTGCCGGGTTTTGTGCAGCAGAGCCTTGTTGCATGGCCGTACCCATGATCACGTCATCAATCTCATTGCCGTCTAGCATTGCGCGTTTAACGGCATGTTTAATTGCATGACCGCCCAGAGCCTGATGCTGGGTATCGTTAAATGCGCCCCGATAGGCTTTGCCGATGGGAGTACGGGCGGTTGAGACAATGACAGCTTCGCGCATGGGGTTTTCCTTTATTTTGACATTTTGATTTATGGTGTTTCATAAAGTTTTTTGCCGTTTAGCGCAAATCCTTTACGCAAGATTAATCCATGTAGACAATACCTAAAGGTTAAATAGCTTCGATTAGGCATATTGAATGAGAAACTTCTTTTTATTGGCGGGAACCTTGGTGATGCTGTCGCTTAGTAATCAAGCATTTGCTGAATTACGTGATGTAGTATTTGCTGCCAAAGCCGATACTGCTCAAATCATGCTCTCCTTTGACACGCAACCCAGTGCGGTAAAAGTATTTATAACAGATGATGGCATGGATGTGGATATTCTTGGAGTGAACAATAGCGCCGCTAGCTTAAGTCCCGTAAGTTCCTCTTTGATTAGTTCATTACGGATTATTCCTGCGCCAGGTGGGCTAAGGTTACGGATAAAATTATCTGATCCGGCTTTAAGCGCTACTGCTGATGTATACCGTGGAGCAATTCTGGTAACGGCAGTGTTTGCCAGAAACATTGAACAAAAACCAAGAGTTCTATTGGCAGCAAATTCAGTTGTTCCTATCAGCAAAACAGTAATAGTACCGCAGCTAAAGCCTAAGGCAGCAACAACGCAAAAGAAGTTGGCAACTGATGATAAGCCGACAATAGCAGATATACAGCCCGAAACTGAAACAAATTCGGGTAGTGATGGCGAAGATCAATTACAAAGAGCTCCAATATCCAAACCAGTTGGGACTGGTATGATCCGCGAGGCTTCGTTAAAAATAGCTGGGAATTTGAGCCAACAGCAATGTGATGAGCTTGAGCAAGCAATTAGCGTCGATCCATGGGCATTGGACAAGCTAGCCAGATTTGGCTCATGTCTGGCTCGTGAGGGTAAAGACAAGGAAGCCAGAGAAGTATTTGAACGCTTGCTTACTTTTGATCCTGAAACATTCGCCGCTTATATCGGCCTTGGAGCAATCGCCCAGGACAATGGTGATGAGAAAACCGCTCGCAAATATTATGAAGAGGCTCTGTCTTTGGGCGGCGGTGACCAGCAAGCAGCGCAGGCTAGATACCTGTTAGGCTCCTTGGAAGATGAATAATGATCCGCTTTGGAAATTAGTTAGGCATCAAGTAGATAGTATTATTGCCAACTAAACCTAGTTATCGATTATCAAATTCATAGCTTTGGCAACGACCGTTGGTAACTTTAATCGCCTGATTGGTCTTGATCGTTTTATCGAAGGTCGCTTTCAAACTATCTTTGAATTTTTGCGAATCACCATTAAGCACAATAAACTGCAACTTATTGATTTTGTGGCGTTCTATTGCTTTATTTTGTTTTCCTAAGTATATGATGCTTAGTTTCTCGTAACTATCATTAACACCGGCAGTAATGTTGCCCAGAAGTTGGTCTAGAGTTTCTGTAGATAGGTTATTTGCCAGTATTATTAGATCAAAATTATTGAAATAAAGCTGATCCAGCGCACTTTGTGCATCGGATGCCTGTTCAAACTGATCGAACTTAAAACCCTCTAAAGTCATTTGCAAAAGGTCGTATTCAGTTGCATCTGGCTTAACCAATAATATGCGTAAATCTACAAATTGATTTTGTAGTCCCATGACATTCCCCTTGGGTTGAGCCGGTTTTTCCAGCTTTCTTATTTATGGTTTATCAGATTTTCTTAAAAACACGGTAAAACAGATTGCTTGCATTTTATGAAAATTGTTACTGTTAGTAGTGTCGATTTGCAACAGAATCTTTTTGTTCTCATTAAATGGTGTTGGCATTAGGTGAATGATCCGCTATGACGCGCCAATAATTATTTTTTCAGGCTCAGGGCAATTAAAATGGCAGACGAAACTAAAGTATCAGCAAACACCATCACAGGTAATATGTTGTTTTACAAACAACCGGAATTACTAAATATTCAAGAGCACAGTAAATTGGGACTGACTCCTCTTACTGAACAACCCTATGCGTTTTTGCTTGAAACCCAATTAGTGCCAATAACGGTGACCGAGTTTATACATGCGGCGATGAATTACCCGATTGTATTTGCTGGAGAAGAAAGAAGCCCGGCTGCGGTGATGGGAGTGAAGTTAAACTCTAATGTATTTATAACTGATGCAGGCGAGTTCGTAGAGGGTGCATATGTTCCAGCATTTGTCCGAAGATACCCGTTTGCTTCGGCAATGAACAATGATGACCCTGGTAGTATGATGATTTGTTTTGATCGCGCTTCACCGATGGTTACTGAAAATGCTGAGGCTCCATTTTTTGAGGGAACCGAGCTATCAGAAAGCACCAAGCAGGCAGTTGAATTTGTAAAAAATTATGAAGCGGAAGCTCAAGGAACTAGAAACTTCGTAAAAGTAATGCAAGAATTGGATATGTTTGAAACGCAAGATGTGAAAGTTGCCGCTCCTAAAGAGGGCGAGAGCGTTGCTGTTGAACAGAAAATGGGTACTTATATGGGCATTTCAGAGCAAAAAATGCTGGATCTGACACCAGAGAAATTAGCAGAATTGCGCGATAACGGTGGTTTGGCCGCAATGTACTCCCATAAAATGTCGCAAGCAAACTGGCAGCGCCTACTGAATATGGAATTAGTTCGTGATTTCAAAGCGCAACAAAATGGTGGACAAGCCTAAATTTTGTTTTCTTTTTAAATTCCAGTTTTCAGTGCTTAAATAAAAACACACCTCGTGTTTTGAGATTTTCCTCGGTGGATAGAACTTAAAAAGGCTCATCACTAAAAGGTTTGTTTGTATTACAAATCCCTTTGTATTTTTGCACAAAACCGATGTTTTATTGAGTTGCTTACGTATTAACAATGTCAAAGAGCCGCAAACTGGCTGCTACGCGCCATCTGCAACACCATTATAGCAAGTAGGTAAGTTGCGAGTATTCTTGGGTGCTTATCCCCGATGTTTAAGTGCAAGCAAGGGGCAATGAGTGCTAAATCTTTGCCAACTAAGTCTTAGTTTAAGGGCAGTCTTTGCCAATGATTGCTAATTAAGGGTTATCCCTCAAGGGTCACGTGACCCTTGTTCACCCTCCTTCTGTCTCGCGGTCAAATTGTGACCACTAAAAACAGAGCGGCGAATGGTTGCCCCAAAACTTAAAACGGACGGTCGTCCTTGCCAGCTCAAGGGGGCTGTAATTGTCTCGCCATCAAATATCAAAACATTACGAGGTGGACTCCTTCTCCCGGCTGGGGAAAGTCCTCAAGTAGCGAAGTGATAGGACAGAGAAAGAGGTTGGGGTGAGGGGAGAATTCTTGACGACTACCAAGCACCAGCCATCATGGTGGACTTATTCACACTTAGAACATGAAAAGAACTGTCCTCACCCGAATAAATAGGGTGATTCCGGTTAGTGGCGGGAGTAAGAAGTATCTGACAGCGCAGAGGTTTGTCTACAAGGTTGCGTTTTGCCAGCCGGCGTTATTGTATTTGCAAACCAACCACCCTAGTCTAGATGAATGAAAACGGGGCGTATCAAAAAACAAAGTTTTACCAAATTTGCTTTTATCGCTATGGCAGGTCTCGTTCTTTGGTTGGGGTGGCCAATATATGGTTTTGTTTCAAATCAATTCGAGACTGCCAGATTACCTTTTGGTTGGGTAGAGTTGCAAGATAACGCCCCTGCTAGGCAAGAGCTTTATGATGATACCTATCGTGTGGCCGGAAATGACAGCTTGCTTCTGCTCGCAGATCGCCGCAGCAAAATTCACGCACCCAGCCTATCGGCTGCCGTTGCAATAGACGGAAAGCTTGTCTGGGCGGGCGCAGTAGGGTGGCAAGATGTAAAGGCGGACATTGCTGCTACGCCTACAACAGTTTACCGAATTGGCTCAACATCTAAGGCGGTGACAGCAACTGGGTTGGCACGACTTGTAACATTAGAAAGCTTTGATTTAGATGCGCCTATTTCAACTTATTCCTCTGACTTACCGAATATTTTATGGGCTGATTTAACCGCAAGCCAGCTTGCATCTCATACGGCTGGCTTGCCTGGATATGAAGAGAATACAGATTGGATCGGTTTTTATAAGAGCCTTGCTTTAACATCGCATTTTAATAATCCGAAAGATGCTCTTTCCATGTTTGATGGCGGGGAGCTTGTATATCAACCGGGGAGTGATTTTCTGTATTCCAGCTATGGCACCATATTGCTCAGTGCAGTGATGCAAGATGCAAGTGGAACTCCCTATTTGAAGCTAATGAACGAGACAGTTTTTGCACCGCTTGGTTTGCACACTATAGAGCCGGATACGGAGCGCAATAATATGAAACACCGCGCGGTGTCTTATCAAACCAAAGGACGACAGATTAAACTATGGCGCTTTGTTGACTTGAGCCATAAGCTGGCGGCGGGTGGTTTTGTGGCATCACCATCTGACTTGGCGCGACTGGGAGCTGCATGGCTTGATGACGATTTCATTGCCCCTGATGTGCGCGACGATTTCTGGGAGCCAGTTCGTCTGACTAATGGCAATGTTAACATACAAGATTATGCAATTGGTTGGCGGCGAAAATCACGGACAATAAAGGGTGTCGGCTCCCTTACTCACCTCAATCATGGCGGCATTTCAAAGGGTAGCCAAACTTGGTTAATGATTGTGCCAGAATATGGTATTTCTATTGCAATATCTACCAATAGGCGAACAGATGTATTTTTTGACTTTGCCGATATTTATGAAAATTTCCTCGAAGAATTTATACCCATTATCCAAAACCAGCGTCTGGAAAATACAAAAACGGATATGGAATTGTATGTTTATCCACCCAGAGGCAATGTAAAATTTTAGGTGCATAAAATATTTATCCTATATTCTCTAATGGCAGCATTGAGGATATTTGTGTCGTCAGCTTCGGGGGCAAGAGAAGCCGTTGGAGCAGCGTTAGTTCTGTTTTTTCTCACGCAACCACATTAGACCGAACAATGACAGAATTAATAGCAAATAAGCCCAATACGCAAACAAAGGTCTTTTTGTGGTATTGGTTTGTATGCTGAATTTATTTTGTTGCAGGCCAATCCAGTTGCGTCCCCTTTGCCTGTCTTGTGGACGTGTTCGACGTAGAGAAATTTGCTGATCAGTATTGGCCAGTATAAATTGTCCGCCATTTGTTGCTTTAGCCAAGGAGCCAAGAACTTTTGTGTCAGGTCTTAGGCTTGCCAATTCCGGTGGGTTGAGCCGCCCTTGTGTTGCCACGGCCAGTAAATCGTCTGCTTTTAATGTTAACATTCCAATATTATCAGGCATGTTTATCGAGCCGGTAAACACACCGGCGCCATTGTTTTTTAGCTGTAATTGCCAGCTTTGACCGTCAGCAGATTGAACTTCTATTACCGGCGGCTCTTTGGATAAAGTCTGCAAACGAACTTGTAATTGTCCGTTTTTGATGATTCCACTTAATGCTTCTTCTTCTAACTCCGGTTCTTTCATTAACCAATGAGCAAGTCGGCGGTATAACTCAAATTGCGGGCCGCCATTTTCAAAGCCTCTTGACCATAACCACGCCTGATCACTTAACAATAATGCTACTCGTCCATTACCAACTCGATCTAACAGCAATAATAGTTTTCCGTCATCAGTGGACAATACGGTTTCACCGCTAATTCTGTTTACGCCGATCACCCGCCCCCAACGACCCCAATTATCTTGTTGCTCGATAAAACCAGAAGTAACCGGATGGCGTTTTCCGGTATCGGTTATTTGCGGAGTAAATGGTTGGCTGTGAATGTTTGCGTCGGGACGGGCGGGTAAAACTCCAGCCAAAAACGTATTTGCCAAAGAGCCATTACCAGCAAATGGCGGGCCGGCGGCAACCATTAACGCACCGCCATTTTCAACATATCGCGCAACATTCTCTAGGTATAATAATGGTAATACACCGCGCCTTGTATAACGATCAAATATCACCAGATCAAAGCTTTGTAATTTGTTGACGAACAGCTCTCTGGTGGGAAAGGCTATCAAGGCCATCTCGTTTAGTGGGGTTGAGTCACGTTTGGTTGGCGGGCGTAAAATCGTAAAATGAACCAGATCCACTGCCGGATCAGATTTTAGCAAATTACGCCATGCCCGCACTCCGGCATAGGGTTCACCGGAAACCAGCAATACCCGCAAACGCTCTCTAACCCCGGTGATCTCAACCACTGCTTTATTATTGTTCAAAGTCAGCTCTTTTGCGGCAGCCTCAACGCTTATCTCGACCAAATTGCTGCCACGGCGGGTAAGCGGCATGTTGACCGTTACATCAATACCGGTTTGCACTCGTGTGCGTAATTCCGGCTCTCCAGAAAGCTGTAAGATAATTATTGCATTTGCAGTCTTTGTTTGACCAAAGTCATCAACGCGAATTTTGAAGCTTACATCTTCGGAAACTATTCCAAATTTTGGAGCTTCGATTATTGTTAAAGCCCTATCGCCGGCTTGCTGATCGCCAATGATAAGTGCATGTATTGGTGCATCGGGTAATTTTGCTGGCGCATCGTCATGAATAATACCGTCGCTAAGGGTAATTACTGCTGCCAACCTGCCTTGGGGTATTTGGTCAAGACCGGCAGTTAAACTATCAAATAATCTTGTACCATCAGCACTGTCGGTAACGGTAACTTCCAATAATTCAAGATCGTCAATTTCTTTGGCTTGCCCACGGATAGTTTCGATCATTTGATCGCGAATTTCGGCTCTTTTTTCCATCTTCATGCTGGAACTGTCATCTATAACCAATAAGGCAATATCGGACAAATATTCGTGTTCGGTCTCTGTCTGCTCTAACCCAAGAGCAATTATAGCAAGGCTGGCAATTACTAACATTCGCAAACCCAGCCATAGCGGGCGATGCCAGCCAACTGATATTACGCCGATAGCAGCTATCGCGCACAATATTGACAACCAAAGCAATGGAATAAGTGGGGCAAGAGTGATGCTGGCTGTCATTGTTGCAAACGCTCCAGCAAGGTGGGGATATGCACTTGATCGGCCTTATAATTGCCGGCCAGCACATACATTACCAAATTGATCCCGAACCGGTTGGCCATTTCTCGTTGATTGTCCATTTGCTCAGCTAAGCCGGCCATTGGCTGTCCGTTTTTGTCAATAGCCCAAGCTGCTGCCCAATCATTACTGCCAATAACCAATGATGAAACTCCATCTAGTGACGAGCCTTTGCGATCGGCCTCGACCCAAATTGGTGCGTCTGCATATCTGCCGGGAAAACTTTCAATTAGATAATAAGCTCTGGTTAAAACATGGTCTTTTGGCACTTGGCGTAAAGCCGGAACGTCAATTTGCGAGAACAGTGATTTAAGAGCAGGATCAACACCGCCGGCGCTTAAAGCTCTAAAACCAGCGTCTTGTGTATCAATTACCAACATCCCACCGTTTTTAAGGTAAGTGTTTAATTTGATGATTGCCGCATCGGATAGCTTAACTTCGTCCAATAACGGCCAATACAATAACAAAATCACATTTAGATCATCAGTTTCAAGATTGATCGCCACTGGTTCGGCTGGCTCGACTGTCGTTCGCAAATATAACTCTCGTGACAGGCCTTTAAGTCCGGCATGGCTAAGCCGATCAATAGCGACATTATTGGTGGTAACATAGGCTAGTCTTGTTTGCTCAATGACCTCAAATGGATCAAATTGTTCGGCGGTAGCCGGTTTTGCAGTAAATAAAAAATTACCAGTTAAGCCGAATGCCAACAGGATAATTACGGTTTTTGCTGATCGTTTGAGAGTAGAGGTTTTGCCGGATAAAATAAAAATTAGAAAATTATCAATGATCAACAAAACCAACGCCAAGGCTAATAAGAACCCGGCAAAGCGAATTGTCTTTGTATTGTCCATATTTGCGACAATCACCTCTTTTGAGGTTTGCGGAAAATCGCTAATTTCAAGATTATCCAGAACATTTCTGGCCAATGAAAATTTGCCATTACTCCACAGGCCGGCGGGATGTATTGCATTTACCGGTTCAGGCTTTGCATTGGCGGGCAATATTTGGTGAGAACCATCAGGAATAGTTAATTGGCCGTTGGCGCTTATGGCAATTTTTAGATCAAGCACCGGGTTGATATTACTATTATTATCCAGATCAGTAATCGGATTTGCTGCTAATGGTAATATCCGTTTTAACATAGCAACGAAAATTCCCGACAACGGTAATTGCGACCAGTTAGGAGCCGCGGTTACATGAAACAGGACAATTCGGCCAGAGCCACGAACTGCGGATGTAACCAAAGGCGTTCCATCGCCAAGGCGCGCCCAAACATGATCGGATAGGCCAGGCGAACTATCGGCTAAAACCTGCATGGTGACGTTGATTTGTTGTTGATGATCAAGTCCAAAAAATGGGCTATTTCCCGCAAAAGGCGATAATTGTTGTGGCTGCTCCCAACCTAACGAGCTGCCAAGCAAGCGGCCACCGGATCGCAATGAAACTGGTATCAAATCGTCTTGTCGCTCGGCAAGCCTTGGTCCGGCAAAGCGGATCAATAAACCTCCATTTTCTACATATTCAGACAGGCGCAAATAAGCGGTATCAGATAATTTTCCCGTATCCAGCAAAACAATAATTGGTGGCAATTGTTGTTCAGCTTGGTTGATATCAATGGCGCTGATCTGCGCAAATGGCCGTAGAGCTTTTTCTAAATAAAACCTCTCGGACAATAACGGTTGATCAGTGTTCTGGTTGCGCCCGGCAATTATCCCTAATCTGGGTATTGCCCATGAGCTGTCAACTAGATGAACGGCTGCGGCTGATGTAACACCCTTTATGCGTACTGCTGTCATTCGATTGCGTAATTCCAGGGGCATTGGCATTGTTACGTCAATGCTTGTTTGGTTTTTGGGGATCTCAAATGAATTTCGCGACAAGACATTGCCGTTTTTATCTTGAGCTATCACCACGCCTGTTGTTTTGGTGTCGGAACTAATTCCAACTTTTAGGCCAGATGGTTCAATCTCCAGACCGGTGATTTGTAAATCATTTTGCTCTGCATCATACAGAATTTGCAATTTTCCCATAGCAGACAAAGTATCCAATAAAGTCTTTGCTTGGCCATAATCATTGCCATCGCTTAACCAGATAATTTGCATTGGTAATTGCTGCTTAGTAAGTGATGATTGTTGCAATATATCAGCTAACAAACCGTGGTTTGGGGCAAATGCCTGCACTTGCTGATTTTGTAGTCTTTCCAATAATTGTCCATAAGGTTCAAAGGCGATATTTTGATTTTGTTGAACCGAGCTTGTAAAGGCCATTGCTATTTGTTGCTCGGCCAGATCAGCGGCATTGGCAATAGTTTTGGCACTGGATTGAATTTTTGACCAATTTGTAGCACTGGCCCAACCATCATCAATGATCAGTAATACCGGACGATCATAAATAGTATCGTTTCGCGGCAATATTACCGGTGTGCTAAGAGCTAATATTATGCTGGCAACAATGCTAAGGCGTAAAATACGCAGCCACCATGGGATTTTCTGCGGGCTGGCAGTTTTATCTTGCAGGTCGCGTAAATAGCGGATCGGTGGGAATTTTTGCAAAACCGGCTGTGGTGGTAATGCTGAAAGTATAAACCAAAAAATCGGCAATAATAACAGCGCAAGCAAACTCCACGGGTTTAGGAAAATTAGCGAACCAAACATTATTTACTGTCCAGACATTGATATAGCGCCAAAAACACACTTGCCGGATGCTTATCGGTTCTATGGCTCAAAAAATGCCAGTTGTTTTTGCTGGCAAAGTCTTTGATTTGTTCGCGACCAGCTGCAAACCGCTGTTGATATATTTCTTTGGCTGCTTGCGCCCGCCCCATATCAATTTTCTCAGCATTGCCGCTGTCTTCAAACAGTATATGACCAGTAAATGGAAAGTTTTCTTCAGCCGGGTCACTAATGTGCAGCAATACTACTGAAACTGCGCTTTGGCGTATCCGGTTTAGTCTTTGTGACCAAACTTGCGCGCCTTCCAAGAAGTCCGAGGCAATGACCAAATGTGCATGACTGCGAGAGTTATCCAGTATTATCGAATTGGCTAAACTAGTGCCGGTGATGATTTCACGGCTTATGCGCTCGATAGCGCCAATGCCGGTGCCGGGTTTTTGTGAAACTCCGGGAACCATGCACCGTTCCGAACCTCGTAATAATACAAGGCCCAAAGCTGCTAATAGTACCGCTGCCCGATCGCACTTTAATGGTAATTTATCGTTTGATCGCCAGTTCATTTGTTCCGAGCTGTCACGCCATAGAAATATTGTATTTGCCGCCTCCCATTCGGTTTCGCGGACAAATAAAGCATCAGAACGCCCTGAACGTCGCCAGTCTATTGCGCTAGCCGGATCTTCGTCTCTGGCTCGGCGAAATTCCCAAAAAGTTTCGCCACTGCCTCGTTTTCTGCGGCCATGTGAGCCATGAATGACATTGGCACTGATCCGGCTGGCTTCGCTAAGTAAAGCAGGGTATCTGGCTGCTAACTCATTGGCTTGTTGATTAGATGTATGTTGAGTTTTTATCGGCAAGGTCAGATTATTTCTTGCAACAATGCGGCAATTAAAGTCTCCACGTTTTCGCCTT
>JAKITZ010000251.1 GCA_021647805.1 Robiginitomaculum sp. | reverse complement strand
GTAGCTAGGCTTGGCGGCTGCGTTCCTTAGTGAGCAATTATTGAGGATTGTAACCCGGCTTTGATGCAGATGACCTCAGGCATGGCAACACCTGGAACTGCTTTGTTGAAAATTCTATCAGGTGACGAGGGCGAGGTGGTATCCTTGTTGTCACGGGCTGTTCTGGACGTAAATACCCCTACCGAAGTAATGTTAGTTGGAAAAAATCCAAAAGCTGCGCATTTATATTTGGCCAAGGATCGTGCTGGTCGTACATTGGTTTATCTAATGGACATGAGCGGGCTTAAAGAACTGGAGACGCAATTATTCCAAGCGCAAAAAATGCATGCAGTAGGTAAACTAGCTGGCGGAATAGCTCATGATTTTAATACGTTCTTGAACGTAATTAGATTGAATTGTGATGATTTACTTACCTGCCACCCGATCGGTGATCCTTCATTTGGTGGCCTGCAACAAATAAACCAAACTGTTAATCGGGCTAAATCACTGGTTAGTCAGCTTATGGCGTTCGCTCATCAGCAAACTACTCGGGTTGAGGTGTTGGATCTGGCTGGCTTCTTGTCCGATGTTACTTCTTTGCTAAAACAGGTAATGCAGGAATCTATAACTTTGGAGTTCAAACATTCTCGTGAAAAACTGACCATTCGGGCTGATCGCCGTCATCTTGAAACCGCTTTGATGAATTTAGCTACCAATGCCAGAGACGCAATGAAAGACGTAAAAGGCGCAAAATTGGTAATACAAACGTCTGCTAGGGAAGAAATTCCTGCAAAGGCGGCTTCTAGTAAAAAATCGTTAAAAGGTGATTGGGTTCTTATTGAGATAACAGATAATGGTACCGGTATGAGCGAAGAGGTGATGGCCAATATTTTTGAGCCGTTTTATACCACGAAGGAAGTTGGAAGCGGTACCGGTCTTGGTCTTTCTACTGTTTACGGAATTATCAAACAATCCGGCGGTTATTTGCATCCGGTTTCGAAAGTGGGTGAGGGGACTACTTTCCAAATATGGCTTCGGGCTTGTGATCCGAAGTTTATTGAAGTTGCAAAACAAGAAATTGCCAAGAAAAAAACCGCTAAGCCGAAAAAACCTGCTGATCTGTCTGGACGGGGCAAAATCCTGTTCGTTGAAGATGAGCCTGCGTTACGCAGTATCGCGGCTAAAACTTTGGCCAAACGCGGCTATGAGGTGATACAGGCCGGTGATGGTGAGGAAGCTTTGCAAATGGCCAAGGATCATGCAGGAACCATCGATCTTATGATTTCCGATGTTGTTATGCCGAATATGGACGGGCCAACTATGTTAAAAGAGGCTCGGGAGTATTTGGGTGATGCGCGAATCGTGTTCATCTCCGGATACGCCAAAGAAGAGTTCTCCGATATTCTTTCAGAAGAGATAGAGGTTAGCTTTCTGCCAAAACCGTTTTCACTGGCAGAATTGGCAACTAAAGTAAAAGAAGAGCTTTCAAAATAAGGTGATTTAACCCGTGAATAAAAATTAAATGTTCCCCTTGTGTTCCCAGAACAAACAGTGTACATACCTACTTATGAAGGTGATGGCTACGGTAAAACAGCGATCATTACACAGTAAAGGGATATGAAATGGCAAAGTCGAAATCAAACTTGAAGTTGGTAAAGAGCGAGAAGAATATGGACAAGGAAAAGGCATTAGAAGCCGCTCTTAGTCAAATTGACCGGGCGTTTGGCAAGGGTTCCTTGATGAAACTTGGCCAACGAGAAAACCTAGACATAGAAACTATTTCAACTGGTTCATTGGGGTTGGATATTGCTTTGGGTGTTGGTGGTTTGCCAAAAGGACGGGTCGTTGAGATCTATGGCCCTGAGTCATCAGGTAAGACCACTTTGACTTTGCATGTGATCGCCGAGTGTCAGAAAAATGGTGGGATAGCTGCATTTATTGATACTGAACACGCGCTTGATCCAGGGTATGCTGCCAAACTAGGCGTTGATATTAACGAGCTATTGGTCTCGCAACCGGACACTGGCGAGCAGGCTTTGGAAATTGTTGATACACTGGTGCGATCATCCGCTGTCGATATTATTGTAATTGATTCAGTAGCAGCTTTAACCCCAAGAGCAGAGCTTGAGGGCGACATGGGTGATAGCCTGCCCGGTTTACAAGCTAGATTGATGAGCCAAGCCATGCGCAAACTTGCCGGCTCCATTTCTAAATCCGGTACATTGGTGATATTCACTAACCAGATACGGATGAAGATCGGTGTAATGTTCGGCAGTCCTGAAACCACTACTGGCGGTAATGCTTTGAAGTTTTATTCCTCGGTACGCTTGGATATACGCCGGATAGGAGCGATCAAACACCGTGACGAAATTATTGGTAATCACACACGGGTTAAAGTCGTAAAAAACAAAGTTGCCTCTCCATTTCGCCAAGTGGAATTTGATATTCTTTACGGCGAGGGGATCTCCAAAATGGGCGAGGTTCTTGATCTTGGGGTTGCCGCTGGTGTGGTTGAAAAGTCTGGTTCTTGGTACTCATGCGATTCGGAACGTATCGGTCAGGGGCGGGACAATGCGCGTAACTTCTTGATGGAACATCCTGATATGGCGCAAATGGTTGAGCAAAAAATCCGCGAAGATGCCGGTTTGATCGCAGAAGACATGCTATTGGGCAATCTTGGTACTAAAGACGATAAAGATGATGAAGATGACGTTGCCGCTGGTTGATTGATCTATCATAGCAAATATAATATTAGGGCGTTCGACTAGTTCGAGCGCCCTTTTTCTTTTATGGGTTTGTTATTCGCAATAGCTAACGACGGATTTAATCAATGCCAAGTATGAATGATATTCGTAATACTTTTTTACAGTACTTCACAACTAATGATCATGTAATTGTCCCTTCGGCTCCGGTGGTTCCAGATAATGATCCAAGTTTGTTATTCACTAATGCTGGAATGGTGCAATTCAAGAAT
>JAKITZ010000250.1 GCA_021647805.1 Robiginitomaculum sp. | reverse complement strand
TAAATACCGGTGCCATCTTCAAAAATAACCGTGACTTGTGACAGGCCATAACGGGATACTGATCTGGTATATTGCAGACTTGGTAAACCGGCCATTGCAGTTTCAACCGGATAGCTTACTCGTTGTTCAACTTCCAAAGGCGTGTATCCCGGAGCCTCGGTATTGATCACAACTTGAATGTTGGTGATGTCAGGAACTGCATCAATCGGCAATTTGGTAAAATTCCAAACGCCTAAGCCACACAGCATAGCGACAATGACAAGAACCAATATGCGTTGGTTGATAGACGTGCGAATGATATATTCGAGCATGACTTAAAACCTTAATGATCGTGTGAAGCGCCGGACTTTTCAATGTCGGCTTTAATGATATAGCTATTTTGTGAGACATATTCCGCGCCGGGCGTTAACCCGCCCAAAACCTCAATCCAATCAGCGGCCACCCGGCCAAGATCAAGCATTCGCACTTCGTATTCATTGCCTATTTTGACAAAAACCACCGTAAAATCTCGAAACCCTTGTAGGCCGGTGCGTTTAACCGCCAGTGGAACTTGGTGCTCTGCGATTTCAATTTCAGCTTTGACAAAAGCGCCGGCAATTAATTTCCCGGATTTGTTGTCTAACTGCGCCCGCACGATCACCGACTGGTTGCGGGCAATTACCGTATCAATTTGTTTAATAGTGCCCAATACTGGCAGTTCATGACCTTTGATGAAAAGTTGAGCTGTTGCACCAATAAAGACGCGATGACGATCTGTAGGAAACACCGACAAATCAGCCATTAGGACGGAGGTGTCGACAATGGATAATAGCACTCTGGCATTAGTTTGCTCACCCGGATTGGCAATACGTTGTTGAACGATCCCAGATATAGGGGTGGTAATAGTGTATGATTGTAGGCTCTCATTGCTTTCGATGGTGATCAGTTTTTGTCCTTTTTTGACAGCTTGTCCCAATCCCACATGTACTCTTTTGATACTACCTTCAAATCTAGCGGTAATATTGCGAACATGCTCCGGGTGAGTTGTCAGCTTACCGAATACAGCAATGGTCTCCTTTAAAATTGCCGAGCCAGCAATAGAAGTTGTGATCTCTAATGCCTTTGCCACATCAGGTTCAATGAAAGTTCGCCCTTCAAAATTATCATACCGCCATTGATATGAACGCCCCCGGTATTTTGCATCTACCGCAACCACAAATGAATGTGGCTCATAGACCAGACCGTCGCCGCGAAGAAAATCGCCTTGAGCTTGAAATTTGATGATGTCCTTAATGCCACCAAGGCGGGTTAGGGTAACGGTTAGTAAAACATCATTCGGGTTCACTGGCTGGCCTTGATTGGTCACCCAAACCCGAAACTCTGGCGGTACTCCGATTTCAAAAACTGCTAATTCAACCACAAACCCATCATCTTGTAACAAGCGCCCTCGGTTTGGGCCTTTTTGTGGGTCTTCTTGTGATTGTTCAGCAGTTTTAGTTTCTACAGTAAATGCGGCATTACTATAAACCAACACGGCAAAAGCTAGCCAGAGAAATCCGGTACTATGCCATATAGTTTTCATCATATTTCTCATCACACTATCCAAGTCATTAAAAGGGGGGCAGATCATTCAAGGGCTAAAATTAAAACGGGGAAGATATTTGAGTGCCGGTTAACCGTTCCAACTCAATTTTATTTAAGTGGGCAGCACGATACGCCTCTAACAAGGAGGACTGGGCATCTAGCAAATCATTTTGCACAGCCAGCCATTCCAAATAGCTATATTTACCTAACTCATAGGCTTTATGAGTTTCGGTGAGGGCTTTTTCCAAGCGCGGGATCACCTCGACCTTTAGCATCTCGCTAAGATGGATATTGTGTTGTAGCTCTTGGTAGATCACAAAAAGAGCAGTTTCACTTCGAATACGAAGTGCGGCTGCTTCTGATTGGTTTTGAGCAATATTTGCACGCATTTCTGCAATTTGCCCTTGATTGTTATTTTGTCCGCCAAAGGGACGAGATATTCTGGCAACCAAGCCAAAATCATTGCTGCGCTCAAAACGCCGTATGCCTGTAGAAAAACTCCACTTCGGCTTATTTTGCTCTTGCGCAAGTCGAAGCTCTGATTGTTTTACTCTATCCAGTGACAAGTATTTCATCAAATCTGGGTTTCGGGAAATCTTCAGTTTTAAGGTTTGAAAGCTGATAATTTGTGGCTGCATAGCCAGCGAGCCAGACACAGAACTAAACGACGGCTCCGTGCTGCCCCATTGTGCTGCCAATTGATATAGCGACGAGGTTAACTGGTGTTTTAGATCAACCAGAACCAGTTTACGTTTTGCCAGTTCTGCTTCTGCCCGATACAGCTCAGCATTTGGGGTTCTGCCTATTTCAACCCTTTTGCTAATTTCTTCAACTGTTGTTTCGGCCAAAGCAATGGCTCGTTTGGCGATTACCGCACTTTCTTGGAATGCAAGTGCCATTAGAAAGTAACCAGCTGTTTGTGTGGCGCTGTCGAGCTGTTTTATAGCCCTTTCACTCTGGATCAGAGTCATACCTTGTGCGGCCACGGCAGTGCGTTTTTCCTTAATGTTGCGATCAAGTATCCAGCTAACGCTTAATGTGGATTGTGCGCTTCTTAAACCGCTAAAATCACCGGTGCCAATAGCATCTTCAATGATTAGTTCAACTTCTGGCTTGGGCGAAAGTCCGGCTTGTATCATTCTGCCTTGCTGAGCATCAAGTTGATAATCAAAGGTCTGTAAATCGGGGTGGTTGTTAAAAGTTTTTTGTATGGCCTGTGATAAGGTCAGTGGAGGTGCGTTTTTTTCTTCTGCGGCAGATAGGTGAGGGAAAAGGGCAATAATAGCCATAGCCAATAAAACAGCCTGTGCTTTCCTGCTTGCGATTCTAAACCGATTGCAGATCGGTTTTTTGACTATAAAATGTCTGTTTACTACGATCATTACTGCGTCCTAAT
>JAKITZ010000249.1 GCA_021647805.1 Robiginitomaculum sp. | reverse complement strand
TCCGCCGCTAGGGGTGAACTTAATTGCATTGGATAACAGGTTAAACAAAATTTGCCGCATAGCTTTGCGATCAGCTTGAACCGGTACCTGATAATCTGGCACTTCCACCACGGAGCGAACACCAGCTTCTTCGGCGGTCATTTGCATTAGCTTTACACAAGCGCGAACAATTTCGTTTAAATTAAAATTTTCCTTATCCAGTTTATAATGCTCGGATTCAATTTTTGATACATCAAGAACATCGCCGACAAGGTCTACTAAGTGACGTCCACTTTCATGAATCAGATCGGCATATTCAGCATATTTCGCTGGTATTGGTCCAAATAACCGCGCTTTCATCATATCTGAAAACCCGATAATCGCATTAAGTGGTGTCCGTAATTCATGACTCATACTGGCCAGAAACATGGTTTTCTCGCGCCCAAGCTGAATTGCTTCATCACGTTGCTTTATCAGGTTTTTTTCTTTGGCTAACAATGCAGAAATATTGCGTAAGTTTACCAGCACTAGCTTTTTATTTAATTGTCTGATTTGTAACAGGTGAGACTTGCCATCAGTTCCAACCGGCACAACTAATGAGGCAGGTTGGTTATTTACAAACACCTGATCAATGGCCTTTCTGCTGGCTAATTCCCCGTTTTTATTGCGTAATAACCCGCTTAGGGCAGTTGCCGAGCTCCATTTACGTCCCTGATCCGAGGCAGCAATAACCTGTCCGCTGCGATCAATGCAAAAGTCCAGATGTAAGGATTTCTGGAAAAGCCCTTCACGTAGCTTGGCGCTAGAATCAATTACTGGCAGTACAGAAGCCATTCCGGCGCCAATTACTACAAGACTTAACACCAGACTTGCCAATTCCAGCCCCGGCCAAAATACAAACAGTCCATTTGATTGTGGCAACAAGCCTTGAGTTGCGGCAATAGCAATAGTTACCACAATAATTGCGGTTAAGGCTGTGGCCTCTAATACCCGGCGCATGCCACCAAATGAGGCCGCGGCAATTATCGGCAAAACTGCCAAAGCAATCAACGGAGTGTATAGATTTCCGGGCGAGGCAATAGCCAATGCTGTAAATGATGTCCAACCGATCAGTACAAGCGCTTGCGCCCATTCCTCGCGTAAAAACCGACCAAGAGCCAAATGTATGACAGCCGGAATTGCGGCAGCAAAAGCAACAAATAATAATTGCATACCAAATGAACCCGGCGATTGGATATACATCAAACCCAACACCACCGGTAGGCCGCACAGCCACGCTATCGGCATTGAAAATGAACGTAAGAAATTCTGCCAGTACGAGCCAGCATATTTTGATTTGATTTTCATAATGTAGATTCTTTGCTTATATCGTTAATATTTACTGAATCTACCGCCAATATCGGTAACACTTTTTTTGAGTTATCTATTTGTTATTGCGCGATATATTATCGTTAACCCGACACCTTTGCCGTTATTTATTTTCACAGTGGTCGGCAAAAAAACTTTATGACACGTTTACCCGCTTGTGCTATGTTGGATTTCAAGTGTTGATCTGGAAAAAACATGCGCCATAATAACATCAAAACTTTAGTAATAATTGCTTTTGCAGCAATGTCCTCTTCGTTATATGCGCAAGACATAAAAACTAATGATGATCAGATAGCTGATGAAGTATTAGAAACTACACAGCAAATGAGGGAGCCGCAAGCCGACATGGTTGAGATTGCAGACCCCAACCTAGTAACCTCAAGCGTACAGATAGTCACACCGCAAACTTTGACACAACCTCAAACTTCTCATGCCCAACCTGCACATTTTAACAGTAACCATATTGTCGTTAGAACAGCAGGACGCTGGGCGAATTATCACGCATCGGTGAACCGCTGGGGTTCCAAGAACATTTCGTCTGCCGAAGAGCTGGAAACGGCAATGATTGATTTTGCCAGCTATGATGGCGCCAATATTGCTCCCGGGTGGATGGCTGTTAACGCATTGATCGCTTTGCAAGTCCCTGAATATGTTGAAGGCATTCGGTTTTGGGAAAAGAGCTATGGCCGTGCATTGGTGTTACAACGTGTTCACCAAAACCCGATGGCCAGCATGCAATTTCCCGGTTCTGACAAAGCAAAGGCGGCCATTTTACGCGCGTCTCGTTCGGATTCAGACAAGGTATTATTGGTCGGCCAATTGTTCAAAGAACAAGCCTATTCCATGCAGAAAAAATCATGGGCGAACAAAAAACAAGGCGGCAAAGACCTGCGGTTAAGCGCAATTCGTCTCTCTCCGCAATCACCAACACCACTGAACATGCAAACATTACAGGCATTAGCGGCGCCGGGAATTTCAACACTGGAAACGCCATATCATTCGGAAACTGCCAAGGCCTCGTTTTTAAGCGCCTTGAAATTAGGGCCACGGGCGGCTTGGGCAAATCAATCAGCCGACTTTGATGCGCCGAAACTAACGCCGGGGCGTGAGGCAACTATCTCCAGAATTTTAGGTTTGGCGGCATTGATGGTACTTAGCGAAGAACCAACGCACCCTGATTTTCGGCATTGGTTAGACGATATAGAATTGCGCGAATGTATTGACTGGTCACGAGTACATTTGAACCAGTGTGTGGCCGCCGGACATTTTGTGTTTGAAAGCTCATTCTGCATTGCCGAGCACCAACTAAAAGACGGCGGACAATGTATTGGTGATATAATCGCCGGCTCCCGATCAAAAATTTCAAAAATGCATTAAAACCTAATCAAAACCTACTTAGGCGTAATCCTCAAGTAGCTAGCACCAGCATCGCGATAGCGCAACGAATACGGTTCTGTAGAACCCTCTGCATATCTTATCCTTGCATATCAGGAATTATGTTCCTATATTGCAAGGATGTTGATTCGTACTAAATACTCTGAATTGATCGAGTTGATCGATAATTTTCCCGCCGTTGCCATCATCGGCCCGCGCCAAGTTGGCAAAACGACTTTGGCACGATT
>JAKITZ010000248.1 GCA_021647805.1 Robiginitomaculum sp. | reverse complement strand
CCCGCTTATTTCTGACCTAGCAATTATAAAGTCTGTAATGGTAGTGTTTGATATTTTGACATTAACGGATCTGGAAGCAAAACTATCCGAGGTGTCCGGGGCTGGCCGGCCTTACCGCAGTATGGCTAGAGAATTGCTGGCTTTTAAGGCTCTGGAAGAGGGCAATGTGGTGCGGGCTCGTGAGGAGTTTACTTTACTATCATTTTCTCTTGATGCTCCTTCTGGTACTACACAACGGGCAAAAATGGCGCTTTCTTTATTGGGCCCGGCTCCTGCTGAAGTTAAGCTAGAGCCAATTATCATTCCGGAACCTGGTTTGGTTCCGGATAACACTGTTGAGGACACCAACCAATGATGCGTATTTTTCTGTTTATTTTGATCGTCGTTTTCGGACTTAGTGGTTGTTCAACTATAGATAGGGCTAGAAGTCTTTTACCATTTCAAGAAAGTGACGAAGCAAAACAGTTGCGCGAGCAAGGTATTACACCGGACGAGGAAAAACGTATTTCCATTTTGTTGTTCGACCAAAGCCTAACTCCTGATACTGACGTTGCAGGGTCACTGATCACCTTGCCTGGCTCGTACATGAATGATGATTGGTCACAAACCGGAGCCTTCCCAAGTCATGCTCCACAGCATTTGCAAGCAACAACAACTCTGACTTTGAAATGGAAACGTAAGGCTGGTAAAGGCTCGAACAGTAAGGGCAGGGTTATGGCACCGCCAGTTATTGCCGGGAACCAGATGTATGTAATGGATTCGAAAGGTGCAGTTCGGGCGTTGAGCGTTGAGACAGGAAAAACTATCTGGACTAAAAAACTAAAAGCGCATGAGAGAAAGCCTGACAAGCAGGATAAGCAGGCAATTTATTCCGGCGGGTTTAGAGGCTTTGCTGATAAATTGCGTAACCGTTCCAAAGAAGGGTATGGCGGAGGGTTAGTAGTATCCGCAGGGCGTTTATATGTTTCTTCCGGCTTTAGTTATGTAACTGCCTTGGATGTTAATACAGGCGAAGAAATTTGGCGCACTCACACACCTACGCCACTGCATGGAGCGCCAACACTTTCGGACGGACGGTTATTCGTCGTTTCACAAGATAGTGAATTATTCGCCCTTGATGCTACTGATGGCCAAATAATTTGGAGTTTTCAGGGTATAGTCGAATCGGCAAGTATTCTTTCGTCAAGTTCCTCTGCTGTTTATGGAGAAATAGTAGTCGCTCCGTTTGCATCCGGAGAGTTAGGAGCTTTTCGAGTTCAAAACGGACGTTCGATCTGGGATGATGCTTTGACCCGTTCATCGGGCCTAACCGCATTGTCAGAGCTAAATGATATTGCTGCCAGTCCAGTGGTTTTTGATAATACGGTTTATGCAATTTCTCATTCTGGCATCTTGGCGGCAATAGATCTTCGCACAGGGCAACGGTTGTGGTCAAAACAGGTTGGCGGTATTCACATGCCGTGGATCGCAGGCAATACAATCTTTGTGGTAAGTAATGACGGTGAGGTTGCGGCAATTTCTCGAAAAGAGGGCAAGGTTATCTGGGTTAAAGAGATGCGTATTTTCAAAAATGAGAAAAAGCGTAAAAAACGAATTGCTTGGGCTGGTCCGGTTTTGGCAAGTGGTCATTTAATCATGGCTTCGTCACGTGGCGATGTTGTATTGTTATCGCCGCAGACCGGAGAAATTGTGCGGGAGGTTAAATTCAGAGATGAGTTCTTTATTACTCCTGTTGTCGCCGGCGGCGTAGCTTATCTAGTTTCAGATAGTGCAAAGGTATATGCGCTACATTAGCTAGTATACTCCACCGACCCAAAGTTAAGAACCGGTTTTTGGGTAAGTTAATGAATACAAAGATAAAATATACTCAAAATACCGTTTAGTTCGGTGTTTTGAGTATACCCTTAAAATAAGTTGTTGGTGTTTTGCTAAAACCGGTTATAAAGCCCGCCAATTGAGGAGAAGCCTGTAAATGTCTATGCGGCTGGTGATTGTCGGGCGACCGAATGTAGGAAAATCAACTTTGTTTAACCGGCTCGCAGGGCGCAAGCTGGCGATTGTCCATGATCAACCCGGAGTTACCAGAGACCGCCGTGAAGGACACGGAAGGTTTGGGGGTATTGATCTTGCGCTTGTTGATACGGCAGGCTTTGAAACTGCAAAAAGCGGTATGGAAGCCGATATGCGGGAGCAAACCCTGTCCGCTGTTGCAAATGCCGATGTTTGTTTATTTATTATTGATGCCCGAAGCGGGCTAACCCCATTGGATGAGACCTTTGCCAACTTATTGCGCAAGGCAGGCCGACCCGTTGTTATTGCAGCAAATAAAGCAGAGGGTATTGCTGAATGGCCGGGGGTATTAGAAGGGTTTTCTTTAGGTTTTGGTGAACCTGTAGCTATTTCCGCCGAGCATAATCAAGGCATGGCTGAGCTGTTTGAGAGTCTAGCAGAAAAAGTTGACCTTGATAGTTTAGACGATGATACGGTGGAAAAGACTGGTGATGCTCCTTTACGGATTGCTGTTGTCGGGAGACCGAATGCTGGTAAATCGCCTTTGATCAATTCGCTTATTGGTGATGACCGGCTTATTACCGGGCCAGAAGCAGGGATTACCCGGGATTCTATCGAAGTCGACTGGTCTTGGGATGGTCGTAAGGTTCGCCTTGCCGATACTGCTGGCATGCGCAAAAAAGCCAAAGTCGATAAGGGATTGGAAAAACTATCGGTTAATGACAGTCTTCACGCTATTCGTTTTGCCGAAGTTGTTGTTGTTGTTGTTGATGCGTTGATGGCTTTTGACAAACAAGATTTGCAAATAGCTGATCTGGCCGAACGTGAAGGCCGGGCGGTGGTAATAGTTGTCAGCAAATGGGACTTGGTGGCAGAAAAGCAAAAGAAACTGGCCGAATTGAAGAAAAGCTTGATGTACGCATTGCCGCAAATGCGCGGGATCCCGTTGGTGGCGCTGTCTA
>JAKITZ010000247.1 GCA_021647805.1 Robiginitomaculum sp. | reverse complement strand
TTGCTCTATATTCGAAGCAGTTTCCGATTGCTGGTCAAACTCGTCCAGCTCCAGATCTTTTTCATTGTCCGACATAATTACTACCTTCTCCTGAAATTTGCGTCTCTGGTGCGACAGACTCTTCTGCTGATAACCAGTTTGCGACTTCTTGCTTGATGCGGGCTTCTATTTCCATTGGATTAAAAGAAACCGCCCCCTCTCCCCAGTCCAAACTGACCGATCCAGTAACAGCCTCCTTGTCGACCTCGACAACCACAGACCCTAAGAACTCTGACTCTTCGCTCAAAACTGCTAATTGCTCGCTCAATTCAGCGGCCACTGCTTCGGTTACTATTACCTTGACCCTAGGGTTGCCTTTTAAGTCCAAAAGAGTTTCTTTGATTAGTTTGCTTACTTGCTCAATTTCGAACTTATCCAAAGCAACTCCAGCAATTTTTCCAGCGATAGTTTGAGCCAAAAATGCAGCATCTTTACGGTTTTGATCCGCCATTTCAGAAAATTGCTTCAATATATTTGCTAGTTGAACGTCAATATCCTTGAGAACTGTTTGCGTTGACTGTTCTATTTGAACCAGTTCACTGTCTCTGCCACGATCAAATTCTTCGGCTTTTAAGGCTTCAACCTCTTCGCGTGGTATAGAGCTGCGCCAACTACCAGCGCCCTCATTAACTGTGCCATCACTTTCAAAGCTTCGGGTAAAATTGAATTTTTGCGGGGCTGTTTTGCTCATGATCAATATATCAACTCATCATCAGAACTACCATCTGCGAGTAATATTTCACCTTTAGCCGACAAATCTTTGGCCATATTGACCATAGCTTGTTGTGCGCCCTCTACATCTTTGAGGCGTACGGGTCCCATCGCTTCCATGTCTTCGAGCATAATTTTTGATGCCCTCTCGGACATATTAGAGAAAAACAAATTCCGCAAAGCTTCAGATGCGCCCTTCATTGCCAAACCTAATTTGTCCTTATCAACAGCTCGCAGCAATGTCTGAACCCCGCCAGGGTCAAGTTTATGTAGATCTTCAAACACAAACATCAGCGAGCGAATACGCTCAGATGCGTCACGGTTTCTTTCTTCCAACGACGCTAGAAAACGGTTTTCCGTCTGACGGTCAAAGTTATTAAAAATGTCGGCCATTATTTCGTGACTGTCACGCTTGTTAGTTCTAGCCAAATTGGACATGAATTCCTTGCGCAAAGTTGATTCGATTTCTGCCAATATATCCCGTTGCACCGGCTCCATACGCAACATACGCATTACCACTTCTAGGGAAAACTCCTCTGGTAAAGAGCTAAGCACCTGCGCCGCGTGATCTGCCTTAACTTTTGATAGCACCACTGCCACTGTTTGCGGGTATTCATTTTTGAGGTAATTCGCCAGCACCGCCTCATTGACGTTGCCAAGTTTGTCCCAAATGGTACGACCAGCTGGACCTCGGATTTCTTCCATAACCGAATCAACTTTATCGTCCGCCAAAAATGAATTTAAAAGGCGTTGTGTGGCATCAAATGATCCCATCAGTGATCCAGTTGACGACATCTGGGCAACAAAATCGACAATCAATTTTTCGACCGCTGCAGCGGTTACCGATCCTAAATTGGACATTGCTTGCGAGACCTCTTTGATCTCCTCGTCATCCATCATTTCCCAGAGCTTGTGGTTCTCTTCACCCAATGCCAGCAAAATTATTGCGGCCTTTTCTGCACCGGCAATTTTCGCCACGTCGTCAATTATAGCTTTTTTTGCTTTTGCTACTGCCATGATTATGACTCGTGTAACCAGTTACGAAGAATAGAAACTGATTCTTCAGGGTGACTTTCGACAATTCCAGCTACCTTCTTGATTGAAGAAGCTTTTACCTGCCCATCAATTTTACTAATATCCAAACCTTGCTCGCTTATTTGCTGGGCACCATCAGGTGCCGGCAACGCCATTTGCCCTACCGAACCGGCTTGCCCGCCAGTTAACTGTGGCATTTCACCAGCTGCTCCGCCAGCAATAGCAAGTGACGGGGAACCACCACCCATTACTGCGCCACCACCACCAGAAACTAGAGCCGTAATCAATGGGCGGCCAAGGAACAAAATCATCACAACAGAAACCAACGCCAAAATCCCGATCTCGATAAGGCGCATAATATCATCTTTGGTAAAGCCAGGTTTTGCTGCTTCTACATCAACGAGAAAAGGAGTAGGCTTTACAAAGCGGATGTTTGTTACCTGCAAATTATCATTTCTAGCGGCATCAAAGCCAACAGCAGATTTGATCAGGTTCTCTATACTTTGCATTTCATCGGCGGGTCGTGGTTGCCAAGTTGGGTTACCTTGATCATCAACACCAGTGATCCCATCAACATTTACCGCTATTGATAAACGCTTGATGATTCCAACATGATGGATCTTGGTGGTTTCTGTTTTAGAAACACCGTAATTTATAGTTTCTGATTCAATTGAGTTTAGAGCCGAAGAACCAGCAGCATTTTCTGTTGCACCGTCATCTCCCGGCACATTTGCCCCCACGGTCACTGACCCTGCTTGCTCTTTATCTTGTTCATTAGAACTTTGTACCGAAGTATCAGAGGAAATAACAACTTGGCCATCAGGGTCATAAATGGTCGAGCGTTCTGTTACTCGGCTTTGATCAAGCTCTACATTTAACTGAACATCAACGCCGCCAACACCAACGATTGAGCCTAAAACCCGCTCCACTTTTAGCCGCAAAGCGTCTTCTATGCTGGCTCGACGACCAGAGGTTTCACTGCCCCCTTGGCCTCCTTCATCATTATTTCCGGCTAAAACCCGGCCGCTATCATCAATGACAGTCACTCCGGAAATTGCTAAATCCGGCACTGCAGCCGAAACTAAATGGCGGATCGCATTAGTCTGGCGATACCCAATTGCATTATTACCAAGCTTAATGGTCACTGATGCCTTGGCTTTATTTACCTCAGTTTGAAATAATTTGCGGTCTGGCATAACCAATAAAACCCGCGCCGCATCAACACCGTCCA
>JAKITZ010000014.1 GCA_021647805.1 Robiginitomaculum sp. | reverse complement strand
TTTGTGAAAGTAAGCCCAAAGTCAAAGCCGCGCCGAATATCACAAAGCCGAACTCACCACCTTGGGAAAGCGCAAGCCCGGTACGCAAGGAAGTATCAAAAGGTGTTCCGATAATTTTACAAACCACGCTGGTGATAATGGTTTTGCCAAGCAGCAAAGCAACGACAATCAAAGCAATATTAATCCAGTTCTCAAAAATGAACCTTACATCAATAACCATTCCAATGGTCATGAAAAACAACCCGAGTAAAATTCCGCGAAACGGTTTAATGTCGGCTTTAATCTGATGACGGTACTCGGTTTCGGCCAACAATAATCCAGCTAAAAGCGCGCCAAGCTCCATCGACAAGCCAGCCAATGACATAACCCATGCCATGCCAAGAACCGTTAACAATGTTGCCGAAACAAACAATTCGGGACTTCGGGTTTTGACTATCATTTGGAATAAAGGTCGTAAGAGATACCGCCCGAAAATAATTACAGCTAAAACCGCCGCTGCGCCTTTTAATGTTACTAACCCAAGTGTCTCTAATAGCGAAGTATCCGGCGCACCCAGTAAAGTTACAAAAATCAAAATTGGTACAACCGCCAAATCTTGTAATAACAAAATCGAAAACGTGGTAAGACCAAACCTTGTGGCTCTTTCACCGCGCTCATCAAGTAGTTGCAAGACAAATGCTGTCGATGACAAAGCAAGCCCACAGCCAATAATCACCGCCGAATAGATACCTAAACCTGAAAGATAGGCTACCATCGCAATAACAAGCCCGCTAATTATTACCTGCATTGAGCCAAGGCCAAAAACCTTGGCTCCCAAGGTTCGCAATCTACGAAATGAAAGCTCGAGGCCTATCATAAACAGCAAAAACACAACACCAAACGATGCAAGTGTCTGCGCCGCCTTAGTATCACCGATCAGCTCAAACCCATAAGGGCCGATCAACATTCCAGCGGCAAGATACCCCAAGATAGGACTTAGTTTTAAGCGCTGGAATACTGGCACAACCACAATCATCGCTGCCAGAAAAACCAAAACATCAAGCAAGTATTCAGATTGGTGCACAATAGGCCTCATTGGTTGGAGATGTATTTGAGCCTTAAGGTTCAAAATAATATTTATACTGGCAGAATAACCGGCAGGTATTAACAAGCTTCACTTGGGCTATATGGACAATCTGCTTAACAGGTAATCATGCTTTGCCTTTTGATCACTTTCACCTATGCTTTGATAAATAGCAAACTTAGGGATTATTGACATGAAAAAACTTATTCTGGCCGGTATAACAGGATGCAGCTTATTACTCGGCTCTACTGCTTTTGCCAGTAGCGAGATAAATTATCTGGAAAACCTGTATCTTCACCTACATCAAAATCCTGAACTATCTTTACAAGAGTTTGAAACTGCCAAACGCATGGCGGCGGAATTAACGCTGGCCGGTTACGATGTGACCACCAATATTGGCGGCACTGGCTTGGTAGCGGTGATGAAAAATGGCGACGGCCCGACACTAATGTTACGCGCCGACATGGACGCATTACCATTAGAGGAAAAAACAGGCATTAGCTATGCCAGCAAAGCCAAAGGCGTAAATCAACGCGGTCAAGAAGTATCGGTTATGCATGCGTGCGGCCATGATATTCACATGACTTCACTGATCGGAACTGCGCGAAACTTGGCCAAACGCAAAGATGAATGGTCGGGCACCTTGATCCTGATCGGCCAACCAGCCGAAGAATTAGGCAAAGGCGCCAAAGCCATGCTTAACGATGGTTTATATAAACGCTTTGGCACGCCGGACTTTAATATTGCCCTGCATGTTAGTGCAACATTGCCAGCTGGCACTGTTGGTTATTCATCTGGCTTTGCGCTGGCCAATGTTGATAGCGTTGACATCAAAGTGCGTGGCATTGGCGGCCACGGAGCCTATCCGCACACTACCAAAGACCCGATTGTACTGGCCGCCTATATCGTCACCGCTTTACAAACTTTGGTTAGTCGTGAAATTTCGCCGCTTGATCCAGCAGTAGTAACAGTTGGCTCTATCCATGGTGGCTCGAAACATAATATCATTTCCGATAGCGTGCATTTGCAACTTACCGTTCGTTCATACTCCGACGAAACCCGCACCAAATTACTTGATGGCATCAAGCGAATTGCCGAAAATCAGGGACGGGTATTTGGCCTACCAGAAGACCTACTACCAATTTTCGAGTTAAAAGACGAATACACCCCGGCAACTTATAATAATCCTGAACTAAGCGCCAAAGTCGCCGCAGCAATTTCCAAGAAGTTGGGTGCAGAAAATGTTAAAATCGTGGAGCCGGTGATGGGCGGCGAGGACTTTGGCCGCTTTGGTCGTACAGATGCAAAAGTTCCCGGTGTGATTTATTGGCTAGGCACTGTGGAACCGCAAAAACATGCAAAAATGATTGCCGAGGGAACAGGGTTTCCGTCATTGCATTCACCATTTTTTGCCCCGGATCGCATCAAAACCATCGAAACTGGCGTCGCCAGCATGAGCGCCATTGCGTTGGATTTGTTGGGTAAAGAATAGTGGCAATAAAACGAGCATTTTCTGGTGCGCCGTGGGAGGCCAAAGTCGGCTATTGTCGGGCGATACGACACGACAACCATGTTTGGGTAACCGGCACTGCACCAGTAGCCGAAGATGGCAGTTGCTTTGCTCCAAATGATGCCTACGGCCAAGCAATGCGTTGTTTTGAAATTATCGAGCAAGCTTTGTCTGAGTTAGGCGTGAGCATGAAACATGTAGTTCGCACCCGAATGTTTGTAACCGATATTTCCAAATGGCAGGAATTTGGCAAAGCCCATGCAGAGTTTTTTGCCGAACACCCGCCAACCACCTCGATGATCGGCATTAACACCCTTATCGACCCACAAATGATGATCGAGATCGAGGCCGAAGCCTTTGTTGCAGAACAGGAAACCCCGTCATGAAAATATTACTGCTAAGCACCATAATATGGATATTTGCATTTGCGGCCTTTGGCGATGACGAACAGGTGCAAATCCCGTGGCGAGTAATTGCCCCGGAAAACCTGTTGATCATCGACACCGATTATGGCCGGACAGTGATTGAGCTAAACCCAGAGTTCGCCCCGAACCATGTTGAGCAAATCCGGCAATTGGCCAAACAAGAATTTTATAACGGTCTGACTTTTTATCGGGTGATTGATGGTTTTGTCGCCCAAGGTGGACGCGGAGAAGGCAAGGACGCACGAGCATTACCAGAAGGGTTTGGAACCTTAAAAAACGAAATGACCGCACCAGCGACGGATTGGAGTTTGTGCCAATTGTTTCGCCTGACCTATATGCCAAGCAATCCGGTCATGTGAGCGGCTTTGCCGCCGCCAGAAACCCTGAAACCGGACGTACATGGTTGCAACACTGTCCCGGCTCTATGGCTATGGCACGAGATAACGATCCTGATAGTGGTGATGCCGAGTTTTATATCGTGCTTGGCCCTGGCACCAGATACCTTGATCGCAATCTTACCGTTTTTGGCAGGGTAATAGACGGCATGGAATTTATCCAAAAGCTAAACCGTGGTGTTAGATCAATCGATAGCGGTGTGATCAGTGATATTGCCCGCCGGGACGTAATTCGCAAATTTACCATAGCCGCAGACATGCCCTTGGACAGCCGTCCGGTTTACGAGGTCATGGCAACACCTTCGGACGAATTTGAAATATTCAAAGTATCAAAACGCATCCGCAACGAGCCGTTTTTCTACCGCCAACCGCCAAAGGTAATCGAGGCCTGCACCGTAGTCGCACCGGCACAAATGGTGGCTATAACGACGGATTAAAGCATTTCTGATTCATTCTATTGGAAATGCAAGATATTCAATGCTTGAGCATTGATGAAGTGTCCTGACCCCACCATTTTCGTCATCCCGTGCCTTTTGATGTCCTATCGCTTCGCTACTTGAGGACGGACACGGGATCCATCCTTGTAGGTGATGCGAGGGGCAATGGAGGAAAACGATCAACCAACCTTGGTGTAGAAACTGCAAGGCTGGCCTCCGGATCAAGCCCGGAGTGACGATTGGTGATATTTTCAACGTATTTGCTCACCACAAAACCCGCCCTCAAGTAGCAAGCTCTAGCATTGCGGTAGGGCAAGCTAAAAGCTTCCCACTTTTGCTGAGGATTATTCAGCCACCCGGTGATGAGTAATTAGGGGCTTCTCTGGTCATGGTAACGTCATGTACATGGCTTTCGCGCAGGCCAGCGCCGGTTATCTTAATAAACTCCGCCCGTTTTACGAACTCGGTTAAGTTTGCAGATCCCGTATAACCCATCGCCGCCCGTAAGCCGCCGAGCATCTGGTGCAAGATCGGCGCAACCGGGCCTTTAAAAGGGGTTTGACCCTCAATGCCTTCGGGAACCAGTTTCATGGTATCACTTACTTCTTTTTGGAAATAACGATCGGCGGAGCCTTGCGCCATTGCGCCAACTGATCCCATGCCACGATATGATTTGTACGAACGACCTTTGTATAGGAACACTTCGCCCGGAGTTTCTTCGGCTCCGGCCAACATAGAGCCGATCATAACCGTTGAAGCACCCGCTGCCAGAGCTTTGGCCATATCACCGGAATACTTGATCCCGCCATCGGCAATGATCGGCGTGCCACTGTCCTTGGCCGCACGAACTGCATCAATGATTGCGGTTAATTGCGGAACGCCGACACCGGCAACAATCCGCGTGGTGCAAATTGAACCAGGGCCAATGCCAACCTTTACTGCATCGGCACCGGCATCAATTAACGCCCGTGTAGCATCATAAGTCGCGACATTTCCGGCGATTATTTGCGTTTTATTGCTCTCGCGGCGCAATCGGCTGACCTGCTGCGGCACTGCTTGGCTGGCTCCGTGCGCGGTATCAATGACAATGGTATCAACACCGGCATCGATTAAAGCCATTGCCCGCTCAAAGCCAGCATCGCCTACGGTGCTTGCGGCACCGACTAACAATCTGCCATGACTATCTTTGGCAGCATCAGGAGAGGCATGAGCTTTTTCAAAATCTTTTACCGTAATTAAGCCAGTACAACGACCATCATTATCGACTACCAACAACCGCTCGATCCGATGCTTGTGCAGTAATGACTTGGCTTGTTGCGGGCTTGCTCCTTCGCCAATAGTTACCAGTTCTTTCGTCATTAAATTGGCAACGGTTTCATTCATGTCTTCGGCAAAACGCACGTCGCGATTGGTGATAATTCCGACTAGGTTTTGATTATCTGGATCAATTACCGGAATGCCGGAAATTTGGTATTGCGAGGTCAAAGCCTTTAACTCGCCCAATGTTGCGCTGGGGTGAATAGTCACCGGATTGATCACCATGCCGCTTTCATAGCGTTTAACTTTGCGCACTTCGTCGGCTTGTTCTGCCGCACTCATATTGCGGTGAATAATCCCGATACCGCCAATTTGCGCCATGGCAATAGCCAGTTTTGCCTCGGTCACTGTATCCATAGCCGCCGATAATAACGGCGCCTTTAGCGATATATCATTGGTTAGCTTGGTAGCTAGGTTCGCATCCGCTGGCAACACGCTAGAAGCAGCGGGCTGCAAGAGAACGTCGTCAAACGTTATGCCTTCACGGTACTTCATCAGATCCTCCTTATCTCTTGCGAATGCGGTGTAACGCAAAGCAAACAAAAGGGAAAGGGGCGCAGTGTGGGAAAAATTTAGTTACGGCCAAAAGCTAGACAATAAAAGTAAAGTTTCTCAAATCTTTGGCAGATATTTTAATGGATTTACCGGTTTAACGCCTTTGCGGGTTTCAAAATGCAATTGCGGCACAGCAACTGACCCTGATGACCCGGCCAGTGCAATTACCTGCCCGCTAGTAACTACCGCGCCTTCTAGAACTTTGCTGACCGAATTATGCGCATAGGCCGTTACCCAACCATTATTATGACGAATCAAAATCAACCGGCCAAAATTCTTCAATTCTGCACCAGAGTAAATAACCGTTCCGGCACCAGCTGCGACAATTTCCGCTTTGGCTTCGGCGGCAATATTAATACCATCATTACGCATGCCGCCAGCTTTGCCGCCAAAGTGGGAGATAATTTTGCCCTTTATTGGCCAGATGAATGTTGATGTCGCCGCAGGTTTCACCGCTCTTGGTTTTGGCCTAGGCTTTGCTGTTGGCTTGGTTACAGGTTTACCGCTGGTAGATGGCTGTGGTTTACTTGCAACCGGTTCTTCATACACCTCGGCGGCTTTCCATTGCCCACCATTATCACGAGCCAATGCCGGTAATACTAGGATTGAACTAGGCGAGATGATAAATGGCGCATCAATACCGTTAATACTGGCCAAGGACGAAAAATGGATATTATAACGCCTAGCAATCGAATAAAGCGTATCACCTTTTAGAACTTTATAATGCAGTGGCGGCGGCAGTTTTAGCGTCTGACCTTTGTTCAAAGCATACGGTTCACGTAAATTATTAAGATCAATCAACGGCTGCAAGGCTACTTGGTATTTCTCTGATAGACTAAATAAGGTATCATTAGTTTGAACCTTAATGCTGCCCGGTCGATCACGGGTTAACACTATCTCTTGTTCGAAATATCCAGTTGCCTGTTCTGGCTGGATTGGCTGAACTTGCGTATCGCTAACAAATTCCGGCGGGGCATCATTTACATCTGGCTGTAAGTCGACCTCTGCCAAAGTGTTTTCAGTTGGCTGTGTAGATTGCGGCTCTACGTCCAGCATATCCAGCTCATCGGCTTCGCTTAATGCTTCACTGTCCACAGGGATTGTTGGAGCTGGCGTTTCGGTAACAGCCATTTCTGGTTGCGGTTCAGATGCAATGGGTAAATCCATCGGCGTGACAGCTTTTTGGTATTGCTCGGCACTTTGAGGATTAGCGCCCTTGAATTCAACAGGCGCAGGCCCGCCACCCGCCATGCAAGAGACAAACAACAATAACGCCGGTGCAATATATATAAATCGAATCATAATTATGATCTTGA
Source organism: Robiginitomaculum sp. (assembly GCA_021647805.1). GTDB lineage: Bacteria > Pseudomonadota > Alphaproteobacteria > Caulobacterales > Maricaulaceae > Robiginitomaculum_B. The sequence continues at coordinate 11,594 of JAKITZ010000014.1, read as the reverse complement.
CCGAAACTGGTTAATCAATGTTTCCCAAAACCGCTTAACATGAATTTCACAACGTGCGGGCGATACCCGGCAATAATGGCACAAACCGGACTTTATCTAGTGTGTGCTCGTGAAACACATCACCATCACGCCGATAAACCGTTAACTTTTGCCGCCCCGAGCTACCGATCGGAGCCACCATCAAGCCATGATCACGTAATTGCGCCAATAATGCTGGTGGTGGTTTCTCAGCCGCAGCAGTCATGATAATCCGGTCAAAGCTGTCCTGTTCCGGCCAACCTTGCCCACCATCGCCTAGCCTAGGTACAATATTGCGAAGCTTTAGTGCCGAAAACCGGCGCTTGGCTTCCTCTAACAAAGTCCGGTATCGCTCTATTGTGTAAACTCTACGCGCTAGTTTCGATAGAATAGCGCACTGATAACCAGAACCGGTACCGACCTCCAACACCTTCTCGCGACCAGTCAGACACAAGGCCTCGGTCATTTGCCCGACCACCATTGGCTGGGAAATTGTCTGGCCACAAGCAATAGGCAGCGCCCTATCTTCCCAAGCCTGATCGCTGAACTCTGGGCTTACAAACAACTCACGCGGGGTGGTCTCTATGGCCGAAAGCACACCATGATCACTAATGCCACTGCCGCGCAAAGCCAGTATCAGCTCTACTGTCTTTAGATTTACCTTAGCCATTAAAAGCTGCATCAAGATCAGCCATTGTCTTATAATGGGTAAGATCCATGTGCAAAGGGGAAATTGAAATCCGGTTCTGATAAATCGCATGTAAATCAGTACCTTGCGGCGGAGTAGATAAACGACCATTAAACCCCAACCAGTGATATTCGCGGCCACCGGGGTCTTTGCGTTTATGAATTTCAATCAGATCGGCATCGCGGCGGCCAATTCTGGTCAGTTGAGTTTCCACCACGTCCTCAGGCTTGCAATTTGGAAAATTTACATTGATCAACACGTCTTTTGGCCATTTAGCAGCAAACAGCTTCTTTAGCACCGGAACAGCATGATATTCAGCGGTTTCCCAATGAATGACACTGTCTTCGGTAAATGGATAGGCTTGCGATAAAGCAACTGATGGGATTCCCATCTCCATGCCCTGTATCGCCGCAGCAATAGTTCCCGATAACGTAACATGTTCAGCCAGATTTTGACCCTTGTTAACTCCCGACAAAATCAGATCAGGGCGTTTACCAGTTACCAGCTCCAACACCCCCATCATCACACTATCGGTCGGAGTTCCATAAACCGCGATATGGCGCTCATCACGGCGATCAATCCGCAACGGATCACGAATTGAAAGCGCCCGCGAGGCAGCTGATTGCTCAAACGCCGGAGCCACCACCCAGATGTCATCAGAGAAATGCTTGGCAACACGTTCCAGCAACAATAAACCCGGCGCATCAATACCATCATCATTACAAAGCAATATTCTAGGGTTTTCAGGTAACATCAGCCGATCACCTCTTGCCCGCCCATAAAGGGTCGTAAAACTTGTGGAACTTCAATTGTTCCGTCTTCGCGTTGATAATTTTCCATCACCGCCAACAAAGCCCGCCCAACAGCAATACCAGAGCCATTCAAAGTGTGTAAGTAACGAATTTGTTTCTCCCCTTGTACGCGGCATCTAGCGTTCATTCTTCTGGCCTGAAAATCACCGCAATTTGATATTGAGCTGATCTCACGGTAACAGTTTTGACTTGGTAGCCAAACCTCAAGATCATAAGTTCTCTTGGCGCCAAAGCCGGTATCACCACTACAAAGCAACATTACCCGATATGGCAGTTCAAGCTTTTGCAATATGCTTTCGGCGGCTTTTGTCATGCGCTCGTGTTCGTTAAGCGATTGTTCTGACGCACAAATTGTCACCATTTCAACTTTCATGAACTGGTGCATACGAATGAGTCCACGGGTATCTTTGCCCGCCGATCCAGCTTCGGAACGAAAACACGGGGTATATGCGCAATAACGATGCGGCAGGCCAGCTTCGTCATGAATGGCCTCACGCGCTAAATTGGTCAGCGGCACTTCGGCGGTCGGGATTAGATAATGGTCAGTAGTCGTCTTGAACTGATCCTCTTCAAATTTTGGCAATTGATTTGTGCCAATCAAGGCATTGCCACGCACCAGCAAAGGCGGTGCAATTTCGGTAAAACCGTTCTCTTGCGTTTGCACATCAAGCATGAAATTAGCCAATGCCCGCTCAAGTCTCGCCAAATCACCTTTTAGAAAAGCAAACCGCGATCCAGAGATTTTCGCCGCCGCTTCAAAATCCAGCAACCCCAAACTCTCGCCTAATTCAGTATGATCTTTGACTGTGAAATCCAGTTGCACCGGTTCACCAATTTTACGCAATTCGACATTTGCTGCTTCGTCGTCGCCTTCTGGCACATCAGCAAACATAATATTTGGCAAAGATAATAGAAAATCATCCAATTCCTGATCAGCCTTATTAGCTGCTTCATCAAGACCTTTTTCAGTCGATTTGAGTTCAGCCACCTGCGCCCGAAGCCGTTCAAATTCAGCTTCATCACCACGAGCTTTGGCCGCGCCTATTTGTTTCGAAGCTGTGTTTTTGGTGGTCTCTGTTTCTTGCTTGGCAGCGATTGCCTCGCGCCTAGCCGCATCTAATTGCAAAACTTTAGGCGATTGCGCCTCTAGCCCGCGACGTTTCATCTGCTCGTCAAACACTTCAGGGTTTTGACGTATATATTTTATATCATGCATGGAACCAGCTCATTACAACTTATTTATACTGGCCGGTTTACTTTTGGCGCTGACGCTTGTCCAGATATCAATTCACCATAAAGCTACAAACTGAGATTAAATCGGCATTCTTAATATGTTTTGATAGGCTTTGATCATTTCGTCACGCACCGCAATAACCGTTTGCAATTGTATCTCTGCCGCTGAGATAGCGGTTACCACATCAACCAGTTCTGCCTGTCCGGTGCTAGAAGCAATAGTCAACTTCTCAGATGCTACCGAAGCATTAGTGGCCGAGCCAATGGCATCTTTCATCATTTCGGCAAAGTCTGAACCTTTGGCGGCATTATCACCACCACCAATAGCAGCTACACCGCTTGGATCACTGACACCGCCGGTTTGGGCGGCCTGAGTATAAGCGTTTAAAGCTTGTAATGCAGTAATTGACATATTTCGTTTCCTTCTTGGATCAATTTGCTTTTTCTAAACAAACAAATGAATCAGCGCTTCAACAGCTCCAATGTTCGTTGCAACATTGCCCGTGAATTTTCTATCACTGACAAATTCGCCTCAAATGACCTAGAAGCCTCGCGCATATCCATCAGTTCAATCATGGTGTTAACATTAGGGTATTTTACATAACCCTGTTCATTGGCCGCCGGATGGTCAGGGTCATAAACGGTGCGAAATTCGGCGCCGGATTCGACCGCCTTGCTCATACGTACAATTCTTGCACCGACTTCTTTATCGAAAATGGACGAAAATACCGGAGTTTTACGTGCATAAGGATCACCGCCGGGAACTTTAGCGGTGGAATTAGCGTTAGCTACATTCTCCGAAATAATCCGCATCCGCGAAGATTGAGCCCGCATACCAGCGGCTGCAATGGCCATGGCTTTATTGATATCACTCATTTGTCATTCCTCATCATTTATCGTTCTTACTTATCTTCTTGGTCTATCTTCCTGGGGTTTTTATTGCCATGCGTATCAGTCCCAAAGATTTCTGATAAAGGCCAATCGCCGCATCATATCTGGCTCTGGTTGCCGCAAGTTCTGACACCTGTTCTTCTAGCACAACTGAATTACCGTTCATTGTAGTTTCTCTGCCCGGAGTTTCTATTAACTTTACATTAGAGACGCCAGTTCCCCCTGATCCCGAAAAATGACGCGAATCAGTAACAATCATTTTGCTTCTGCTACTGCGCGAACTTTGCGTCGCATTTAGCATTCGATGAAAACTTTTTTCATCAATGTCTTTAGGAGTAAAACCCGGAGTATCAGCATTGGCAATATTTTCCGCCAAGACCTTTTGCCTTGCAGTCAACATACGCATTGTACTACGCAGTACAGAAAACACCGGAATTTGATCGATCGACATGCCAAAACATCCATAAACATTAGTTCGTCTGACAGTTTTGCCTATTTATGGTTAATATATTCAAAACACTCGAACCTTAAGTTTTGAATATATTATCATTTGTCTATCCATCAACTTACAGAAAACAATCTTTAGTATCGCATTTGCTTGCCACAAAACCGCGTACACTTTTGCTTAACTATGCTCCGTTCCCACTTTTTGGATCGATGGAATATAGCTGATAAAAACGGCAAAAGACATATTCATGGTTAATCAGGTGTTAAGGCAGTTAGGTACAAATAGCCTTTCCCGTAATTACCAAAGCAGAAACTATGGAACTGATTGACCCAGTACGAATGATCCTCGGATTATTATTTACGATTGGCATGTTGTTAGTGCTGTGGGCAGGAATACGTAAGTTCGCCCCGGGCATGGTTCAAGCTATGCCCAAAGGCGAAAGACGCTTGAAAATTACCGAAGCGCTACAGCTTGATACAAAACGTCGCCTGATAGTGGTGAAAGATGGCCAAAAAGAACATCTTATTTTGCTTGGCTCGACAAATGAAACAGTGCTGGAAAGCCGAAAACACATACCGCCCTTAACAACAAAAGAGAACAGCAAATGAAGCGTAGTTTATTATTGCTTGGAGCATTACTGGTAATTGCTCTGACCTTGTTTGCCGATCAGGCCTTGGCGCAATCAGTAACGGTTAATGCTGGCGAAGAAGGTGCGCTAACCAGTAGGGTAATACAGCTTATCGCGCTGTTGACTATATTATCACTGGCTCCGTCTATATTGATCATGACCACCAGCTTTGTCCGCATCATCGTCGTATTATCCTTGTTGCGAACGGCAACCGGCTTACAGCAAAGCCCGCCAAACATGGTGCTGGTTTCTCTTTCTTTATTCCTGACGTTTTTCGTGATGGCTCCGGTTTTTCAACAAAGTTGGGAGCGCGGCGTTCAACCATTAATGAACGAAGAAATGGAACTTGGCGAAGCTTTTAACGCCAGTGCTGCGCCGATAAAAACATTTATGTTAGCGCATACCAGAGAGGCGGATCTGGCTCTGTTCTTGGATCTTTCCAATATGGAAATGCCAGAAACAGCCAATGACACACCGCTGCATATTGTAGCGCCGGCCTTTATGATCTCGGAATTACGAATAGCCTTTGAAATTGGCTTTTGGTTTTTTATACCGTTTTTGGTGATTGACCTTGTAGTGGCTTCAATTCTGATGAGCATGGGCATGATGATGTTACCGCCCGTGGTAATATCGCTACCGTTTAAGTTGGTGTTTTTTGTTCTGGTAGATGGCTGGCGTTTGGTTGTTGGATCATTGGTGCAAAGTTTTAGTTAGAGCATTTGCTAGCAAAAGTGGGTGCCGGTTTTGCGGAAGTTTTTAATTGTCGCATCTTTTAAGTGAAAAACCGCAAACACTTTTTCACAAGATTCTTCTGGCAAATGCGGTCACTAAAGTGACACTTGCTATGCATTCTTAGCACAAAACAGCCAACATCTAACCCCTCATCCTGACCTTCTCCCAATGGGAGAAGGAACCAGCTTTGAAGTTTCGCATCCCTTTCAAATACCACAAACAGGACTCCCTCTCCCGTCCGGGAGAGGGTTGGGGTGAGGCACGCGGTGAGTAAAAAACCGCATATAGTTGTTTGCCCGGCGCTCCTGATAAATACGCCAATGAACCTTTTGGTGGTTTCAAACGACTTTATTATATCTCATCGATCCAAAATTGTTTTTGGGTAAGTTGATGGATCAAAGATATAGCGTTTAATAGTGTGGGGCTAATGCAAAGAACAGCAAAAATAATCGCAACAGAACTGCTGGTTCTACAGGCTAAATCTGGCGATAAAGCAGCGTTTGAAGAGTTATACCGCCTATGGATGCCCATAGTATATGGTCGTTGTTTGCGACAGCTAAAACACACCGCCAATGCACAAGATGCCACTTCGAAAACTTGGATAAAAATTATAAAGGGAATTGGCCGCCTAAAAAATCCAACAACATTTGCAGCATGGCTGATGCGAATTGCTCACCTTACATGTGTCGATATTGTGCGAAAACAAATTCGCCAGGGCAGTATCAATCAGCAACTTCAAGACGAAATTCCTAATCAAACAGCGATCGATGAAAATGCCATTGATCTTTCGACCGCAATTAAACAACTACCCGAAGGCCAACAACAAGTGCTGGATTTGCATTATTCGTTGGGATTTTCAGTTGCGCAAATTGCCCACATCTTGGGCATAAAAACCGGAACCGTTAAATCCCGACTGCATACTGCCAGACAATTTCTTAAAACCAAATTACAAACAGGAGAAAACTATGAGTAAACTTGATGAAGCTATCCGTGAGGCACTTAACGCCGAAGACGCAGAACAACTAGAATACCTAGCCGCACCACAAGGAATGTGGGCTAGACTATGGGGAGTTTTCAGCTCACACTCCGGGCCAATGGCATGGTACGGTATAGCCTTACAACTTGTGACCTTGGCTTTGGCAATTTGGGGTGGGTGGAATTTCTACTTTGCAGGCACCGGCAGAGATATGGCTCTTTGGGGAGCGTTTGCCGGTTTGATGATTTTAATGCAAACTTTCTTAAAATTCTGGTTTTTGGTGCAAATGGATAAAATGGAAATCCTGCGCGAAATAAAACGGCTTGAATTACAAGTGGCATTATTGGCGCAAAAACAAGCCTAATGATGACTAAGCAGTTTTTTCAATAACACTACTTGGCGGCGACAGGGGTAATTTAATTGTAACAGTAGTTCCGATACCCAATTCACTTTCCATTATAAATTCGCCGCCATGCAACTCGACCAGAGACTTGGTCAAAGCCAGCCCTAAGCCGGATCCTTTATGGCTCTTGCTGTGCTGGCTTTCTATTTGCGAAAACGGCGTGCAAAGTTTCGGTAAATCCTCTTGCGATATACCAATTCCGGTGTCTGTTATCTCAAAAATAACCCCGCCGGTATTGGTGTCTATATGTGTGTTCATAGTAACCTCTCCACCCTCAAGGGTGAATTTGATCGCATTCGATAAAACGTTGAGCAATATTTGCTTTAAAGCTCTTGGATCGGCTTCAATATCCGGGACTTCCTGTGAATTTAGAACTAACTGAACAGAAGATTCAACAGCCTTGCCCCGAACCAATCGCAAGCATTGGTCTATTAGCTCATCGCAATAAATTGTCTCGACACTAAGAGTCATTTTCCCGGATTCAATTTTTGACATATCCAGAATATCGTTGATTAAATTCAACAAATGATTCCCAGAGTTCAAAATGTCCCCGACATATTCTAGGTAGCGAGCATCACCCAATGGCCCGAACATTTCTTTTTGCATAATTTCGGAAAAACCATTGATCGCGTTTAATGGCGTGCGAAGCTCATGTGACATATTCGCCAGAAATTCACTTTTCGAGCGATTGGCCTCTTCAGCCCGGATTTTTTCTTGTTGATAATTACCCGCTAACTCAGAAATTCTTACTTGGCTTTTTTCCAGATCATTTACCGAGGCTATGAGCTTGCTCTCATTTTTGACCAGTAAAGATTCTTGCATTTTAAGTGCAGTAATATCCGTGCCGATACCGACCAAACCGCCATCAACGGTTTTTCGCTCCGACATGTGTATCCACCTGCCATCAGTCAGCTCCATTTCAACAGCAGCTTCATCACGTCCCTGATGCACAGATTTGATCGATTTGGCAGCTAAATGCTCCAATTCCTCATAAGCCACACCAGTGATAAGGTACTTTTGGTCAATATTGAAAAAATCGGCAAATTTCCGATTACACATGATCAACCTGCGCTTGGCATCCCAAACAACAAACGATTCCGACATCGACTCCAAAGCTGCCCTAAGCCGGTATTCTGCGGCATTAAGCCGAGATTGCGCACCTTTTTGCTCAGAAATATCAATAGCGACTCCGACCACACGACCGGTATTTTGTTGACCATTATCATACCACGGCTTACCTCGCGCCTGAAAACAAACCGGTAAGTTTGCCGCTCTAAACTCTACGTCAACCTCACCTTTGGCAGATGCTTCAAGCATGGCAGCTTGTAATTTCTCACGGTCGTCGGCATGCACCAAACCTAAAAACTCAGCCGTGGAAACTGTCTTGGCTTGCGGCAAACGGAACATGTGCGCCAGAGACTCAGTAATGAAAACCAAGTCCTTATTGGTATCCCAGTCAAAAACCCCACTTCTTGCGCCCTCAATCGCCAATCTAAAGCGCGCATCACTATCGGTTAGTGCCTGTTTAATATTTCTAAGACCCCGCATCTGATTCAATAAAATAACCACCAAAACAGCGGCAACAAGTAATGGAGCAATGGTCATAAGCACAAAGAATACCAATGTCCGTATCCACGCGGCTCCATCTATGCGCAAATCACCAGCTTGAAACACCACAAGATCACCGGCAAATAATGTAACTATTCCGACCGCCAAAACTTGACCACTCTTACCTACGCCCTCAAGGCCGCCAACCAAAAGAGTGCGTACATGATAAGCACTTTGCACCGGATCAACTCCCAAAACTTCTGGTATTGTCTGGCTCTGTTGATCAATTGGATAACCTATAGGGTAACCGTTTCTATCAGCCAGTAAATTTCTCTGATCCCGACCATCTGCAAGCTGCAACCAATTCACAGAAACTAAAGCCGTCAAAAAATAGTGCTGACCATCAACGACAACACGGTTGGCGGTAATAATTTGTTTTACCCCCAGCTCATTGGCAATAATTCCAGAAAAGCTGTCAGCATTTGTCAATGCACTTGAAACTGTAGTTAGCACCTGCGCATCAAACACGCTTGTTGCCGCGACATTAAAATTTGTTGATAGCTGGCTAAGCGCGATTTTATCAACCGAGACCTCATTTTGCAGTTGTGAAAGAATACTCTGCAAATCCTGCTCATTAGATATTCCAGCTATTTCCAAGGCTCGAGCCGTTGATTGCACTCTGGCGGCAACTTGTTTTATTTTCCCGTTGACCAAAGTAGCATAATTGGTGGTCGACAATATCCGCGAATACATTTCCTCTGCCTCAGCCGCGCGGTATTCCATCAATAATTTCATCGAAATAACAATCAGAAACAGCAAAGTAAAAAACATCACAAAACCAAGTGACCATTTGGCCTCTATATTGCGTTTTCCAGTAGATTTGTTTTGAGCTTTTTTTTCGGCTTTCTCCACCTTATCAGAGGGACGCAATGGTTTAGCACCCCCACGACTAGCCGATGGGGGAATAATAGGTTGATGTATGCCGCTTCGCGTTCTCAGCTTAAGCCCCTTATCAAGGTGATTCGTTCCCTAGGAGAAGAATAATCCACCGGAGTCAACGCTGTCGATACACAAATTATAAAATTCTCGCCTAATGCGGGTTTTATTCTATCAGGAAACTTTATAAATTCATTAGTGACTGAACAACTTGAATCAGTAATAATCAGGCACTATTTGGTAAAATTCATCACCCTTGGAGCAGCGACCTCATTGGTTTGCGCTTGTTCTTCGGTTTCCTTACGCCCCTCATCCGTTGATCTACGAAAGGGGCCATTGTGGTTAGCATCGCTACGCCGCCGACGATCAGGACCAAAATAGCTCGCTGTTCGGACAAAATCCCTAGGGTGATCAATGACCGAGATCAATTTCCTGAACATTTCATGGGCGTTTACCGGCTTATTACAAAACTCGGTCACACCAGCATCTCTTGCTGCCACCACCCGGCTACGCTCCGAATAAGCAGTAAGCATGATAATAGGGATAAATGGCGACGGGCTGTCCTCAGCAGTTCGCACCAGTTTAATAAAATCAAGCCCGTCTAACAGATCCATCTGATAATCAACAATAATCAGATCAATTGCCTCACTTTTCACCAGATCAAAAGCATCTGCTGCGTCCTTTGCCTCATAGAAATGCTTCATGGAAAACCCGCGCAGAATGGTTTTCACAATATTGATCATGTGTACATTGTCATCGACAATCAAAGTACGCAAACGATCCATTCGTATCTGGTTATTCATCACAGTCTAGCCAAGCAATTTCACAATTACTGCTTCATAACTTAAAAAAGTTAGTTTACGCTTAATCAGTGCCTAAATGTTTACTGGCGATTTCATAAGTGTTCTTTGACAGACCATTAGCGCTCTTCACTTCATTGATAATCTTTCCGGCTAACTTGCTTCGCACCGGCTCGACTTTCTGCCAACTGGAAAACGCCCCCATCAGTCTAGCCGCCAAGCTAGGGTTTTGCTTATCTATTTTGAGTATTCCCTCCGCCAATAACTGATAACCGCTACCATCAGCCAAATGAAACAATGCCAGGTTAGCCATGGCAAATGCCCCGTAAACCGCTCTTGCCCTGTTCGGGTTTAATATGTCAAAATCCGCGTGTTCAAGTAAGTTATTGATGCTCGTAATATCACCAGCATTTACAGCTTGCACCGAAAACCATTTATCCAAAACCAATGGATTTTTGTGCCATTGTTGATAAAACTCGTCCAATGCCTGTTGATACTTGTTTGAACCAGAACGCTTTAATGCCACTAGAGATGCCATAGTATCGGTCATATTATCTGCATTTTGCCAAGCCTGCCAAACAAGATCACGACTTCCGTCACTCGCCAAAGTGCTTAGCGTTAGTAATGCCTGATTGCTAAGGCTGCGCAAAGCCGCAGATTTTGCATCGGGCTTAAATGCACCAGCAGGTCGCATCTGGCTTTGAAGTGTCAATAAACGATCCATATTAGACACCGCCAACTGACGAACCATTGCCAATTTTGCACTCTTGATTGCTTCGGGAACAGCCTCTTCCATCATTTGAAAAACTTCATCATCAGATGGTAATTGCAAGCAAAGCGCAACAAATGCCGGATCAAGTTTCTGATCATTCAAAATTGCAGAAATTGCCGATAAATATTGTTCATCTACTTGCGGTTCAATATTTTGCAACACTTGTTCGCTCATCTGCAATAATTGCGCACGTGCAAAGCTTTGCGTCTCTTCCCAACGATTAAACTGATCGGAATCATTTGCTATGATCAAGGCTTGATCAGCCGAAGATCTTTCAATTTGCAAGGTTATAGGCGCAGAAAACTGCCGAAAAGCGGAAACCACCGGACGTTCACTTAAACCGCTAAAAGTCCAGCTTTGCTGTTGCTTGTTCAGTATCAACACCGCTTCTTGTTGCTCTGAAACCCCAAGGCTTTTTATATCAAAATTCAACGATCCCGACTGCCCCAACAAACCAATACGAACCGGTATCGGCACTGGCTGTTTTTCCACCTGCCCCGGTGTCGGTGCGGTTTCTTGAGTAAAATCAAGCTGCAAAGTTCCTGCTTGCGGATCCCAGTTTTGGCTGATGGTAACTGTTGGCCGGCCAGCTTGACCGTACCAGACAAGAAATTGCGATAAATCCTGTCCTGAAATTTTTGCAAAACAATCCAGAAACTGCTCCATCGTTGCCGCAGTGCCATCGCAAGTCTCGAAATATAAATCCATT
>JAKITZ010000246.1 GCA_021647805.1 Robiginitomaculum sp. | reverse complement strand
TATCGGCATTTTTTGCCACACCAAGTATCAAATACGAATCATTCATCACCGCAGGCTAGTCAAAACCGGTATCAAGGTAGTAAACAAAACAGATGAAAAAAACAAAATCCGATAACATTGCTGCCGGTGATAAAAAATATCACGATGTTGCCGATGATGAGCCGTTGGACTTATTTGGTAGAGAAAATCCATTCACATTGTTTGGTGACTGGTTGGAGTTGGCCGAAAAACGCGAGCTTAATGATGCAAATGCTATGACTTTGGCCAGCGTTGACGATCAAGGTCTGCCCGATGCGCGCATGGTGTTGCTAAAGGGTTTCGATGAAACCGGATTTGTATTTTATACTAATTTGGGTAGCGCCAAGGCAAAACAATTAGCCGGTAATCAAAATGCCGCTTTGGTGTTTCACTGGAAAAGCATTCGTCGGCAAGTACGAGTGCGTGGATTTGTCGAACCTGTAACCGATGCCGAGGCTGATGCTTATTTTGCCAGTAGAGCAAAAGATAGCAAGATCGGCGCTCATGCCTCAAAGCAATCGGAGCCGCTTGAAAGCCGCTTTGCATTGGAAAAACGCATAGCTGTCAATGCCGCTAAATTCGCAATGGGGAAAATACCGCGCCCGGCAAATTGGTCGGGATTTCGCATTGTCCCTATACAGATTGAATTTTGGCGAGATCGACCATTTCGTTTACATGATAGATTGCAGTTTGTGCGAAAAGACGCTAAATCAAACTGGAACACACAACGATTATATCCGTAAAAACGGAACAGTATTGGGGAAATATACTATGCAAGGCATGATGCAGGACTGGCAGTTAACCACCGATCGGATTTTACGACACGCAAAAATTAACCACCCGAACCGGCAAGTAATATCGCGCCAAGTTGATGGCTCTATTACCAGAACGACCTATGGCGAAATATATGACCGGGCGCGTTTGCTGTCGTCGGCATTGGTTAAACGCGGTACCAAATTGGGTGATCGCATTGGTACTATGGCATGGAATAATGCCCGGCACATGGAAACATGGTATGGAATTATGGGTATTGGTGCGGTTTGTCACACTTTGAACCCTCGTTTGCATAGAGATCAACTGGTTTATATCGTCAATCATGCTGGTGATAATGTATTTTTTGTTGATTTAAGTTTTGTGCCAATTCTTGAAGCAGTACAGGACGAGCTAACCTCTGTAGAATATTTTGTTGTGATGTGCGATGCCGAGCAAATGCCGGAAACTTCGCTACGAGGTGCCGTTTGTTACGAGGATTTGTTGGCCGAAGGCGAAGATGATATTACTTGGGGTGATTTTGACGAAAACACCGCTTGTGGTCTTTGTTATACTTCTGGAACTACTGGTAATCCCAAGGGTGTGTTGTATTCGCATCGCTCCAATACCTTGATGGCTATGACCTCTGCCATGCCCGATGCAATGAACATTAATGGCAAAGACACCTGTTTGATGGTGGTGCCAATGTTCCATGCAAATGCTTGGACGTTGACATTTACCGCGCCAATGATCGGCATGAATTTGGTAATGCCAGGGCCGATGATGGACGGTAAAAGTATATATGAATTATTAGATGGTGAAAAATGTACGGTCTCTGCGGCTGTGCCAACTATCTGGTTGATGTTGTTGAATCATCTTGAAACTACTGGCAATAAATTACCGCATTTGAATGAAGTTTTGATCGGCGGTTCGGCTTGTCCGCGAGCGATCATGGAAACTTTCGATAAGAAATACGGGGTTACGGTGGTTCATGCTTGGGGAATGACGGAAACCTCACCACTTGGCACTGTCTCGCGAATCGAGCCGGAAATCGCACATTTGCCCTATGAGGAGCAGCTCTCTTATCGCTTAAAACAAGGCCGTTCGCCATTTATTGTCGAGATGTGCATTATTGACGAAGACCACAAAGAATTGCCGTGTGACGGTAAAGCCTTTGGCCGATTGATGGTGCGCGGGCCAGCGGTTTCTAACGCTTATTTTGGTGGTGATGGCGGTGAAATTCTTGATGCTGATGGCTGGTTTGATACTGGTGATGTGGCAACTATTGATGATCTTGGTTATATGCAAATTACTGATCGCTCGAAAGACGTGATCAAATCCGGTGGCGAATGGATTTCATCGATTGATCTGGAAAATGCTGCTATGGGACATCCAGCGGCTGCAGAATGTGCCGTGATCGGTTTGCCGCACCCGAAATGGGACGAGCGACCTTTGCTGATTGTGCACCTCAAAGAAGGAATGCAAGCTACACCTGAAAGTTTTCGTGAGTTTTTAAGCGATAAAATTGCTAAATGGTGGATGCCTGATGATGTGGTGTTTGTTGATGAACTTCCACATGGGCCAACGGGTAAAGTATCAAAGCTTGAGCTTCGTGAAACCTTTAAGGATCATGTATTGTCGACCATTTAGTATGGCTATTTGTGGTTGATTATTCGCTGTTTGCTGCGGTGCTCAATAATTTTAACACTTGTTCCGGCTCTGTGGTTTGGCCTTGGTAAATTCGTAATAATTGCTCGCAATCCGGATATAGCGGCCTTGAATTTTGCGGATCAAGAAACACTGGTTTACCGCCGTAGCAGTCAATGACATTTTCCATTGCCTCGCGCGATAAGGTGTTTTCGTTTCCTGCTTCTGATGTGCTAGGGGGTGTTGTTGTTGTTGTCGGTGCATTAGAGCGGCTAGTTTTTTCAAACTCAGGCAACTTTAGCGCACCTACCATCAAGGCATAGGTCGCAATAACCAATGCCAATGCTAGCAGGAAAGTAATTATAAGACCTTTCATGTTCAAACTGTAACACAAGTATCTGATATATACCATCGACCCAAAAAGTGGGTACGGAGCAATCCTCAGTAAAAGTGGGAACCGGTTTTACGGCAAAGGATTGCGACCACTCAAAAGCTTTTTGGATAAGTTGATGGATAACAAAGAGAAAATTTACTCAAAACATAGTTCAATTCGGTGTTTTGAGTATAGCAAAAATTAAAACATTTCGAACGAGGTTATAAACCCCGCCCG
>JAKITZ010000245.1 GCA_021647805.1 Robiginitomaculum sp. | reverse complement strand
CATCCCCTCCAACGCATTATTACATGCCTCTGAAATGTTCGAAGCCGCAGGCTCGCACATGGCCGGTCTTGGGGTTAAAGTGTCCGGTGTCGAGCTGGATCTGCCGCAAATGATGAAGTCGAAAGACGAAACCGTTGACGGACTAACCAAGGGCATTGCGTTTTTGTTCAAGAAGAACAAAGTCACTCATATCACTGGACGCGGGATAATTTCCGGCAAAGGCAAAGTTGAAGTCACCGATACCAAGGGCAAAAAAACTGAAATTTCCACCAAGCATATTGTTATTGCTACTGGATCAGAAGTGACACCATTACCCGGTGTTGAAATTGACGAAGAGCGCATTGTTTCGTCGACGGGTGCTTTGTCGTTAAGCAAAGTTCCAAAGTCGATGGTGGTTATTGGCGCCGGTGTTATAGGCTTGGAATTGGGTTCGGTTTGGCGGCGATTGGGCGCAGAGGTAACAGTGGTAGAATATTTACCGCGCATCATGCCCGGTGCTGATGGCGAACTGGCCAAACAAGCAAAGCGGATACTCAAAAAACAAGGCTTCGAGTTTCATCTTGGTACTAAAGTTACTGCGGTTGAGAAGTTAAAAAATACGTTAAAACTATCTATGGAGCCAGCTGCTGGTGGTGAAACAACTACAATAGAAACCGATGTGGTTTTGGTGGCCATTGGCCGGCGACCAGTAACCGCTGATCTGGGCTTGCAGGAAGTTGGCGTTAAATTAGATGCCAGAGGATTTATCGAAACCGATCATTGGAAAACGGCAACGGAAAATATTTGGGCAATAGGTGATTGCACAATAGGGCCAATGTTGGCGCACAAGGCCGAAGAAGAAGCGGTTGCTTGCGCCGAAAGCATTGCCGGTCTGCCGGGGCATGTGAATTATGACGTGATTCCGGGCGTGGTTTATACTTCTCCGGAGATGGCATGGGTTGGTAAAACCGAAGAGGAATTAAAAGATGCTGGCATTGCCTATAAAAAGGGAGCGTTTCCGTTTGCAGCTAATTCCAGAGGCCGAGCCAATCACCAAACCGATGGCTTTATCAAAGTTCTGGCCGATGCCACGACTGACGAAATTCTAGGCGTACACATGTTAGGCGCCAATGTTTCCGAGATGATCGGTGAAGCAGCTTTGGCGATGGAATTTAGAGCCGCGTCCGAAGATATAGCCCGCACCTGTCACGCGCACCCGACATTGTCCGAAGCCTTGCGCCAAGCGGCCATGGGGGTCGAGGGCTGGACAATGCAGATGTGATTATCACTAAAAACTGGCATATTAAATTGCCAAATACGCTTGCCAAAGTACTGTTCGTTGTAATGGTTTGTCTTGGCGTATTACTGACCTTAGGTTTGGGATTACTGATTTTTGTAATTGTTTTTAGCCTAATCGTGGGAGTTGCATTAACTTTAAGCTCGTTGGTTATTAGTGGCTTCCTAATTCCTGAAGGACAAAGTGGGCTAAATAGTTTCGCCGTGTTGAATGTGGCGGGAATTTTATTATTGCTTGCTTTAGTGCTTTACAGTTGGGTTTTCGCATGGCGAACGTCGCACAAGTTTTTTTCTTTGCCGGTTCGATGGTTGTTCCGCCAGATTATCGGACAATGAAAGCAGTTTTAGATCATAAGCCAGCTACAAAATAAACCTTACAGGGTACCTAAAAGTTCAATTCCAATACTATACGCCGGGCTAATGGCGAGTATTGCTGTCAATACAGCTCAGTATTTTTGATTTAGTAATTTTCCATTTCTTTTTTGTCAGTCTTACTTGACATTCAGATGTGTCAGGTTTACATGACATTTTATAGCTTAACGTAAGGAATTTTATCTATGCCAAAAACCTATCAATCCATCATTGGAGTCAGCATTGTTATTTTTGTAGTTGTTACTTTGATGCTCATATCGGATAAATCTATTGCGAAAACTGACAGTGAACGGTTTGTCATTGAAAGTCATGGAAGCGGTGATCCGGTGATCATAATCCCGGGACTTTCTTCATCACCAGATGCCTTTCAGGGTGTGATTAGCAATCCTGAGATTAAGGGACGCACAACACATTGGGTAACGCTTGCTGGATTTGGCGGTGTGCCAGCTCCGGGAAAATTGACTCATTTTACTGATCCTGCGGCTAATTCATTGGCACAATATATTGAAAAAAATAACCTACAGCGTGTTGCGTTAGTTGGGCATTCAATGGGTGGTTTAATTTCATTATTGATTGCCGCCGAGCAACCAGACCGGGTGCAGAGTATTTTGATAATTGATTCTGTGCCTTTTCTGGCCGGATTATTCCAACCCGGTGCAGACCCCGAGCAAACTGCCGCCAGAAAAGATACAATGCTGGCTCGATTTCAGGCGATGACAGATGATCAGTTTGCAGCAATGATGCGTCAAGGCTTGCCAATTCAAGCGGCCAGTAAACTCTCGCAGGATAAAGTATGGAGAGATATTGAGCGCTCTGATCGCAAGGCACTTGCCATGGCGACAGCAGAAATGTTTTCAACAGATTACCGCAAGATATTGTTTAAGGTAAAAGCAAAAGTCACCGTGCTAATTCCCCATAACTCATATTCACCCGGCACGCCGAAACAAATGATAGCGCGCTATAGTGCGCTTTATATTGGTCTTGAAAATGTAGAGTTCAAAATTGTTGAAAACTCACGGCACTTTATTATGCTGGATCAACCTGAAGCGTTCGCACATGAATTAGATATTTTTGTAAAGGATTTGCCATGAACAAGAATGCGAAAAAATACTCCGTCCGAATGCTTGTGGCATTTTCGATCTACACTGTTTTACTGGTTGGCTTGAACGTTGTTGATAGTATTTTTGAGTTTCCTCAATGGCAACGCATCACCATGTCTGTTCTGCCGGTGATACCCGCTATTGCAATCATCTTTATCATTCTTGAGTTTGTACGGTCAATGGATGAGGTGTGGCAGCGAATTATAAACGAATCCACGCTTATTTCGATGGGAATAGTTGGTAGTGCTACCTTTACCCTAGGGTTTATGGAAGGTGTAGTTCA